>NZ_JBIVRD010000018.1:94016-160481 GCF_044755565.1 Kitasatospora sp. NPDC092286
GGCCGTCGGCCCCCCCCCCCGGCGCGGCTGAGCCGCGCCGCCGCGGCCGCGACGGGCCCCCCCCCCCCCGGGGGGGGGGGGCGGGCCCCATCGCCGTGCCGGCCCCGGGGGCCGGCGGCGATCAGTGGTGGCCGTGGCCGCTGCTGATCTCCTGGTGCTCCTCGGCGGTGGGCTTGGGGATCTGGCTGCCCTTGCCGTAGAAGCCGCGCGAGAGCTTCGCCCGGGTGCGCGCGAGCAGGCCGACCTTGCGGACCACCCCGTTCTCGTCCACCTCGGCCGGCAGGTCGACGGGCTCCGGCTGGTCGTGCGCGGTGAGGGTGTACAGCCGGCCCGGCGGGAGCGGGGTGTGCACCTCGACGTACTCGCCGTGCGGCAGTCGCTTGATGACGCCGCTCTCCCGGCCGTGCAGCACCTTCTCCTTGTCCCGGCGCTGGAGGCCGAGGCACCAGCGCTTGGTGATCACGAACACCACCACCGGTGCCACGAAGAAGCCGATCCGCACGGCGTTGGTGATCGCGTTGATCGACAGGTGGAAGTGGGTGGCGAGCAGGTCGTTGCCACCACCGGCCAGGAGGACCAGGTAGAGGCTGATCCAGGCCGCGCCGAAGCCCGTTCGGACGGGCGCGTTGCGCGGCCGGTCGGCGATGTGGTGCTCACGCTTGTCGCCGGTGACCCAGGCCTCCAGGAACGGGTAGCTCCAGATGACGAGCAGGACGGTCGGGAAGACCAGCAGCGGGACGAGCACCCCCATGTTCAGGGTGTGGCCGCCCCAGACGCCGATCTCCCAGCCCGGCATGATCCGGACCAGGCCCTCGGAGAAGCCCATGTACCAGTCCGGCTGGGCGTCGGTGGAGACCTGGTCCGGCCGGTACGGGCCGTACGCCCAGATCGGGTTGACGGTGGCGATCGCCGCCATCGCGGAGACGACGCCGAAGACCAGGAAGAAGAAGCCGCCGGCCTTGGCCATGTAGACCGGCATCAGCGGCATGCCGACCACGTTCTCCTGGGTGCGGCCGGGTCCGGCGAACTGGGTGTGCTTGTGATAGAAGACGAGCATCAGATGGGCTGCCAGCAGGCCCAGCATGATCCCGGGGATCAGCAGGATGTGCACGGTGAACAGTCGCGGCACGATGTCCGTACCCGGGAACTGCCCGCCGAACATGAACATCTGAAGGTAGGTGCCGACCAGCGGCACCGCCAGCACCGCGCCCTCCATGAACCGGATGCCGGTGCCGGAGAGCAGGTCGTCGGGCAGCGAGTAGCCCATGAAGCCGTCGAACATGCCGAGGATGAGCAGCAGCGCGCCGAAGATCCAGTTGATCTCGCGGGGCTTGCGGAACGCGCCGGTGAAGAAGACGCGCATCATGTGCACGAACATGCCGGCGACGAACACGATCGCGGCCCAGTGGTGGATCTGCCGCATCAGCAGACCGCCGCGGACCTCGAAGCTGATGTCGATCGTCGAGGCGTACGCCTCGGACATCTGGATGCCCCTGAGCGGGATGTACGACCCGTCGTAGATGGTCTCGGCCATGCTGGGCTTGAAGAAGAAGGTCAGCCAGACGCCCGTCAGGATGATGATGACGAAGGTGTACAGGCAGATCTCGCCCAGCATGAAGGACCAGTGGTCCGGGAAGATCTTGCGCAGGTTGGACCTGGACAGGGTGTAGATGCCCAGCCGTCCGTCGGTCCAGTCGGCGAGGGCCTCGGCCTTGTTCGCGGGTGCCGCGCGTGTGCTGGTGACCGGTCCCGGGCGCGACTGCTGGTCGGTTCTCACGACGGGCTCCCCGGCGTCCGCTGCGTGTCGCCCGGCAAGCCCACCTGCGGAGCTGCCGGCCGGCCAAGTGATGTGATCATGGGACCTCTCGATACGGGTTCGCCGGGTTCGCCGGCACGCGGGTCCGCCGACCCGCTGGCCCCGTTGCTCAAAGTGATGGATCGCTTACTCTGCCATGCTGTCGGCAGGGGGCCGACTGTGCACGTCCATCGGCGCGTCCGGCCGGTCGTGTCGGGGCGGAACGGGCGCGCCGACGGGGAGGGAACGGCCGGTGAACGCCCGCCCGCAAGGCCGGAAGTGGTGCGCCCGAGTGCTGTTGGCGGGGTGGTGAACCGTTTCGGCGCGCGCCGTGCGCCGGGCCGCCGACGTCCCCGGCCTACGCTGCGCCAATGGTGGATCACCGTGAACTCTTCGAGGACGTGACCGCGACCCTGGCCGGAGCCGGGTTCGACACCGCGCGGGGGCCTTCCGGCCTGAGGGTCGGCCACTGGCCGCAGGGCGTGGTCGTCGGCTGGCCCTCCCGGGAGGAGCCCGCCGCCGGGGAGGACCCTCCGGCGAGGCTGCCCGCCGAGGGCATCCGAGCGGCCGTCAGCGGGGCCGTCGCCGCGGTGCTGCGGGAGTCCGGCTACCGGGTGGCGGACGCCGGCGGCGACGCGGTGCTGGTGACGGCCGGCCCGGAACGGGCCGCCGCCGAGCCGGCGGACCCGCAGGGGGAGACCGCCTCCGGGCCCGAGCAGTGGTGGGGCTGAGGCCCGGCCGGCTGCCGGGGTGTCAGTGGCGGCGCCTAGATTGAGGGACTGTCGGCGGGCACCGCCCGCCGCGATCACCTCCACCGCTTCGCCGCCGCCCGGAAGGGGCCTTCGCCATGCCAGCTGCCTTCGTCGAAGAGCAGGTCACCTACCTGGAACTGTCCGAGGACTCGGGTGGCGCGCACAAGTTCTACGAGGTGCGGACGGCCGGTGCGGCCGTGACCGTCACCTACGGGCGGATAGGGGAGTCCGGGCAGACGAAGACGACCTCCTACCCGACGGCGGAGAAGGCGGCGGCCGCGGCCGCGAAGAAGCTCGGGGAAAAGGTCCGCAAGGGCTACGCCCCGGCCGTGCGCGGCGTGCGCCAGCGGCGGGCGGTCACCCGGCGGGCGATCGTCAGCAGTGGTTCCACGGCCCGTCAGGCGCCGGTGCTCTGGCGGTTCCGCTCGGGCGCGGCGGCGTTCGGGATCTTCGTCGGCGAGGAGCGCGCCTGGGTCGGCAACGAGCGCGGCGACGTCTTCACGCTGACCCACGACGGCCAGGTCACCGGCCGTTACGGGCTTCCGGACGGCGTGAAGTGCATCGTCGCCGACGACTGGTGGATCTACGCGGGCTGCGACGACGGCAAGGTCTACGACCTGGGCGGAAAGGTGCCCCGGGTGGCCTACGAGATCGCCGAGGACGTCGACATCTACTGGCTGGACATCCACGACGGCGTGCTCGGTGTGGCCGACGCGCGCGGCGGGATCACCACGGTCGACCACGAGGACGAGTTCCAGTGGCGCCGCAAGGCCGACGGCCAGGCCGGCTGGATGGTGCGCTGCGACGCCGACGGCGTCTACCACGGGCACTCGCGGGGGGTCGCGCGCTACGCCGCGCGCGGCGGCGAGCCGCTCTGGCACACCGCGACGGAGGGCGGGGTGCTGTTCGGCTGGCAGGAGCGCGACGAGGTCTTCGCCGGCACCTCGCGCGGCTGGGTGCACCGGCTGAACAAGGCGGACGGCTCCGAGTCGGCCCGCTACCGCTGCGACGCCGCCGTGTTCTCCTGTGCCGCCTCGCCCGACGGCCGGTTCGTGTTCGCCGGGGACAACCACTCCTCGGTGTACTGCTTTGCGGCGGACGGCACCCGCCTCTGGAAGCTGGGAACGGGCTGCGGCTCGGCCTACAGCATGCAGTACCGCGACGAGCGGCTGTACATCGTCACCACCGATGGCTCGCTGGCCTGCCTGGACGCCTCCGAGCAGGCGGTCCGGGCGGCGGAGGACGGCCGGGTACCGCTGGCGGCGGAGGTCAACGGCTCGTCCTGGGCGGCCGTGACACCCGGCGCCGAGGTGGAGGTCGTCACGGCCGGCTCCGCGACCGGGATCGAGGTGGAGTGCGTGCAGGAGGGCGGCCGGCTGCGCGTCCGGGTGGTGTCGCCGGGGTTCGACGCGAGCCGGCGGGTGCAGTTCCCGAAGGACATCCGGGTGGCGGGGGCCCGCTACCTGGTCGCGGAGGTGCTGGCGTCGGGCGGCGGCGGCTTCTACCGCGTCCGCGGCGACATCAAGCGGCTTCTGTAGCCGCCGGGACCGCGTGGAGTCACGGTCGCCGCGGCGAACCGATCAGCGGGGTGCGCGCCGGCGCGGCGGGCACCACGGGCACCACGGGATCGCAGCCCGTGCCGTACGGGCCGCCGCCCGGGTGGAGGGAGCCGGGCGGCGGCCCCGCCGTCGGTTTTCCACCGAACGGACGCTGTCGCCCGGCCGGGGAAGGGACCGGCCGGGCGACAGCGTCCGTTCGGCGTCTCCCGGGGGTGTGGCCGGGCGAGGGCCCCGGAGGTCGACCCGAACGGCCGCCCCGGTCTGCCGCCTTCGGGGCGACCGGGTCGGCCCTGCGGAACGGCGGAGCCGCCGCAGGGCTGTTATGACTCTCGTGGGTGGCATTTGTGCCGCTCATCCCGTTTACGAGGAGGCATCCTCATGGGTGCTGCGACAACGAGCGCCACCGAGACCGACGTGGTGCACATTCTCTGGATCAACGCGGGGCTCAGCTGCGACGGCGACTCGGTCGCGCTGACCGCCGCGATGCAGCCGAGCATCGAGGAGATCGTCACCGGAGCCCTGCCCGGTCTGCCGAAGATCGCCGTGCACTGGCCGCTGATCGACTTCGAGTGCGGCCCGGTGCAGGGCGCGGACAACTTCGTCGAGTGGTTCTTCAAGGCCGACCGCGGTGAACTCGACCCGTTCGTGCTGGTCATCGAGGGGTCCATCCCCAACGAGACGATCAAGCCGGAGGGGTACTGGTGCGGCTTCGGCGACGACCCGGAGACCGGCCAGCCGATCACCACCAGCGAATGGCTGGACCGGCTCGCCCCGAAGGCCACGGCGGTCGTCGCCATCGGCACCTGTGCGACCTACGGCGGCATCCACGCCATGGCCGGCAACCCCACCGGTGCGATGGGCGTGCCCGACTACCTGGGCTGGGACTGGAAGTCCAAGGCCGGCCTGCCCATCGTCTGTGTGCCGGGCTGCCCCATCCAGCCCGACAACTTCGCCGAGACCCTGACCTACCTGCTCTACCAGCTGGCGGGCTCGGCGCCGATGATCCCGCTGGACGACAAGCTGCGCCCGACCTGGCTCTTCGGCGCCACCGTGCACGAGGGCTGCGACCGCGGCGGCTACTACGAGCAGGGCCAGTTCGCCACCGAGTACGGCGCGCCCGAGTGCCTGGTCCGGCTCGGCTGCTGGGGTCCGGTGGTCAAGTGCAACGTTCCCAAACGGGGCTGGATCAACGGCGTCGGCGGCTGTCCCAACGTGGGCGGCATCTGTATCGCCTGCACGATGCCGGGCTTCCCGGACAAGTTCATGCCGTTCATGGACCCGCCGCCCGGCTCCCACGTGTCGAGCAACGCCAGCTCCGCGTACGGCGCGGTGATCCGGCGGCTGCGCTCGATCACGGCGAACACGCTCGACAAGGAACCCAAGTGGCGCCACTCCGGCCGCCGGCTGACGACCGGCTACCGGGCCCCGTGGTGACCCGGCGGGCCGCGCCGAGGGCGCGGCCCGCCTTCGCTGACCTCCCCTACGCAGAAGGGCACGACAGACACGATGGCGACACCGACGACGAAGGCGGCCGGCGACGGCAGCGGCCTGGTGGAGATGTCCTGGGATCCGATCACCCGGATCGTGGGGAGCCTCGGCATCCACACGAAGATCGACTTCAAGCAGAAGCGGGTCGCCGAGTGCTACAGCACCTCGTCCGTGTTCCGCGGCTACAGCGTCTTCATGCGCGGCAAGGACCCGCGCGACGCGCACTTCATCACCAGCCGCATCTGCGGCATCTGCGGTGACAACCACGCCACCTGTTCGGTCTACACGCAGAACATGGCGTACGGGGTGAAGCCGCCGCACCTGGGGGAGTGGATCATCAACCTCGGCGAGGCCGCCGAGTACATGTTCGACCACAACATCTTCCAGGAGAACCTGGTCGGGGTGGACTACTGCGAGAAGATGGTCCGCGAGACCAACCCCGGCGTGCTGGAGCTCGCCGAACGCACCGAGGCGCCGCACGCGGGCGACCACGGCTACCGGACCATCGCCGACATCATGCGCTCGCTCAACCCGATCGAGGGCGACTTCTACCGCGAGGCGCTCCAGGTCAGCCGCTACACCCGCGAGATGTTCTGCCTGATGGAGGGCCGCCATGTGCACCCCTCCACGCTGTACCCCGGCGGCGTCGGCACGGTGGCCAGCGTGCAGCTGTTCACCGACTACCTGACCCGGCTGATGCGGTACGTCGAGTTCATGAAGAAGGTCGTCCCGCTCCACGACGACCTCTTCGACTTCTTCTACGAGGCCCTGCCCGGCTACGAGGAGGTCGGCCGGCGGCGCGTCCTGCTCGGCTGCTGGGGCAGCCTCAACGACCCCGAGCACTGCGACTTCACCTACCGCAACATGACGGACTGGGGCCGCAAGATGTTCGTCACCCCCGGCGTGGTGGTGGACGGCAAGCTGGTCACCAACGACCTCACCGAGATCAACCTCGGCATCCGGATCCTGCTCGGCAGCTCGTACTACCAGGACTGGCAGGGGCAGGAGCTGTTCGTCACCCACGACCCGCTCGGCAACCCGGTCGACCCCCGGCACCCGTGGAACCAGCACACCATCCCCGCCCCGCAGAAGCGCGACTTCGACGGCAAGTACAGCTGGGTGATGTCGCCGCGCTGGTTCGACGGCAAGGACCACCTCGCCCTGGACACCGGCGGCGGCCCGATCGCCCGGCTCTGGTCCACGGCGCTCTCCGGCCTCGTCGACATCGGCTACATCAAGGCCACCGGCCACAGCGTCAAGATCAACCTGCCCCGCTCGATGACCAAGCCCGAGGTCACCTTCGAGTGGAAGATCCCGCAGTGGTCCAACGCCATCGAGCGCAACCGGGCCCGCACCTACTTCCAGGCCTACGCGGCCGCCGCCGCCCTGCACTTCGCCGAACAGGGCCTGGCGGAGGTGCGCGCCGGGCGCAGCCAGACCTGGGAGCGGTTCGAGGTCCCGGACGAGTCCATCGGCTGCGGCTTCACCGAGGCGGTCCGCGGTGTGCTCTCGCACCACATGGTGATCCGCGACGGCAAGATCGCCAACTACCACCCGTACCCGCCGACCCCGTGGAACGCCAGCGTCCGCGACAGCTACGGCACCCCGGGTCCGTACGAGGACGCGGTGCAGAACACACCGATCTTCGAGGAGAACTCCCCGGAGAACTTCAAGGGCATCGACATCATGCGCGCCGTCCGCAGCTTCGACCCGTGTCTGCCGTGCGGCGTGCACATGTACGTCGGCGGCGGCCGCACGGTGCAGAAGATGCACGTCCCCACCGGTCTCAGCGGGCTCGCCTGATGACGGCGGAGCAGACCGGACAGCGGGTCCAGGATGCCCTGGACACGCTGGCGGGCCGGGGCGAGGCCGCCGTGGCCGAGGACCTGGTCCGCGAGCTGATGGCCTTCTACGGCGAAGGGCTCGCCCGGATCGTCGCGCTGCTCCCGGCGGGCGCGCTGGAAGCGGTCCTCGACGATCCGGCGGCGGCCGGGCTGCTGGTCCTGCACGACCTCCACCCGGAGTCCGTGGAGGCGCGGATCGGGCGGGCGCTCGCCTCCGTGCCGGAGCACCCCGTCCGGCTGCTCGGCTTCGAGGCCGGGTCCGGCACCCTCCGGCTGCGCCGGGACGGCGACGGCGGGTGCGGCTGCGGCGGCACCGAACAGGCCGCGCGGGAGGCGATCGAGAGCGCGCTCGCCTGCCACGCGCCCGAGGTCACGGCGGTCGAACTGGACCGTGCCCCCAAGCTGCTGCAGATCGGCGGCCGCCCGCCGGTCGGGGCGGAGGCCCGGTGAGCGCCACCCGCCAGGCCGCCCGCCCCGGCACGGCGCTGCTCCGCAGACTGCGTGAGCCGGCGCCCCCGCAGCCCGAGCGCTGCGCCTTCTGCGGCCTGCACCTGCCGTCCGGGCACCAGCACCTGGTGGACACCGAGGAACGCTCACTGGCCTGCGCCTGTACCGCCTGCGGAATGCTGTTCCGGCAGGCCGGCGCGGCCGGCGACCGGTACCGCGCGGTGCCGGACCGCTACCTCTCCGACCCCGGCCCCGGTCTGGACGAGGCCGCCTGGGCGACCCTGCGGATCCCCGTCAGCACTGCCTTCCTGTTCCGCAACGCGGTGCTGGACCGCCTGGTCGCGCTCTACCCCAGCCCGGCCGGCGCGACCGAGAGCGAACTCGACGAGGAGACCTGCCGGGCGGCGCTGACCGGCACCCGCCTGGCCGGGCTGCTGGAGCCCGACGTCGAGGCGCTGCTGCTGCGCCGGACCGGCGGACGGATCCAGTGCCTGCTGGTGCCGATCGACGTCTGCTACGAGCTGGTCGGGCGGATGCGGCTGCGCTGGCAGGGCTTCGACGGCGGGGCCGAGGCCCGCGCCGACCTCGACGCCTTCTTCCGGCGCGTGACCGGCCGCGCCAAGGCGCTGCCCGAGGAGGAGCCCGCGTGAGCGACCTCGGTTTCACCTGCACCGGGGTACGGGCCGACCCGTACGCGGCCGGGCCGACTCTGGTGTTCCGGCTGCGGATCACGGCGGCCGAGGGCCTTCGGGTGCACGCCCTCGCCCTGCGCTGCCAGCTGCGGATCGAACCGGGCCGGCGCGGCTACGGCGAGGCCGAGGGCAAGCGCCTGGCCGATCTGTTCGGCGAGCGCTCGCGCTGGGCGACCTCGATGCACCCCGTCCAGTTCGCCCACGTCCCCCTGATGGTCCCGGGCTTCACCGGCAGCACCGAGATCGACCTGCCGGTGCCCTGCACCTACGACCTGGACGTCGCCGCCGCCCGCTACCTGCGGGCGCTCGACGACGGGGAGATCCCCGTGCTGCTGCTCTTCTCCGGTACGGCCTTCGCCGGCCCGGGCGGATTCCAGGTCCTGCCGGTGCCCTGGGACCAGGAGGCCGCCGTGCGGCTGCCGGTCGCGGTCTGGCGGGACATGATCGAACAGCACTTCCCCGGCTGCGGCTGGCTGCGACTGCCGGGCGACCTGATCGATGCGCTGCTCGCCTACCGTTCCCGGCGCGCCCTGCCGTCCTGGGAGGCGACCGTCCGTGAGCTGCTGACCGCGGCCCGGATCGAGGAGGCGGTCCGGTGACGGTCATTCCGCCGGGCCTGGCGGCCCGCTTCACGGCCGCCCGGCAGATCGCCGACGCGGTCCTGCTGGAGGGCTACGTCCTCTACCCGTACCGGGCGTCGTCGGCCAAGAACCGGTTGCGCTGGCAGTTCGGCGTGCTCGTCCCGCCCGGGTACGGAAAGGACCGGGCCGAACACTCGTACCAGCGCACCGAGTGCCTGATGGAGCCGCGCGGCGGCGACCGCCTCGCGGTCGAGCTGCGGTTCCTGCGCGCCCAGCGCCGTACCGTTCAACAGACCACCGCCGACGGGTCGTTCGAGACGGTGGAGCGGCTGTCGCTGGCCGACCGGGTGCTGGTGCCGTGGGACGAGGGTGTCGAGGAGAGGATCGAACTCCTCCTGCCGGTCGACGAGTTGGCCGATGGCGAGGTGGTCCGGGCGTTCCGGCTGCTCGCGGGTGCGGACGAGGAGGCGGTCCGCGAGGACGGCCGCCAGGTCGGGCGGCTGCTGCGCCGCCGCGAACAGCTCGACGGCGTCCTGCGGCTGAGCACCCAGGAGGTGCCCGGCCCCTGCCGGGCGGTGCGGCTGACGGCGGTGGTCGAGAACACGGCCGACTGGCGGCCGCCCGACGACACCGGCCGGGATGGCGCGCTGCCCCGCGCGCTGGTCTCGGCACACCTGCTGCTCGGGCTCGAACGCGGCTCCTTCCTCTCCGTCACCGACCCGCCCGAGTGGGCCAGGGCGGCCGTCGCCGAGTGCCGCAACGAGCACACCTGGCCGGTCCTGGTCGGCGGCGAGGGCCGTGACGACATCCTGCTCTCGTCGCCGATCATCCTGGAGGACCACCCCCAGGTGGCACCCGAGAGCCCGGGCGTGCTCTACGACGCGACCGAGATCGACGAGATCCTCGCCCTGCGCACGGCCGCCCTCACCGACCAGGAGAAGCGGGAGGCCCGGGGCACCGACGACCGGGCGGGCGCCGTGATCGACCTCGCCGACTCGATGCCCGCCGAGGTGCTGGAACGCCTGCACGGCACGGTCCGGGCGCTGCGCGAGGTCACCGCGCCCCCGGCCGGCCCCGACACGGACCGGCCCTGGTGGGATCCGGGAAACGACCCGGCCGTCGACCCGGACCACGACCAGGTGCTGGTCGACGGCCGGCAGGTCGGTGCGGGCAGCCGTGTCCTGCTGAAGCCCGGCCGCCGCCGCACCGACGCCCAGGACCTCTTCCTGCACGGCCGGACGGCGCTGGTGGAGGCGGTGCTGCACGACGTCGACGGCTCGGTACACCTGGCCGTCACCGTCGAGGGCGACCCGGGCGCCGATCTGTGGCGGGCCCAGGGCCGGTTCCGGTACTTCCAGCCCGACGAGGTCGAGCCACTGGAGGGAGCATGAGCGCGGACCGGGTCCTGGTCGCCGGGGTCGGCAACATCTTCCTCGGCGACGACGGCTTCGGCGTCGAGACCGTGGCCCGGCTGCGTGCCCGGCCGCTGCCCGAAGGGGTGGAGGTGGTGGACTTCGGCGTCCGCGGTGTCCACCTCGCCTACCAACTCCTGGACGGCTACCGGACGCTGGTCCTGGTGGACGCCACCGCCCGTGGTGGTCCGCCCGGCACCGTCTACCTGATCGAGGCGGACACCGGCCCGGTGGAGCCGGTGGACACGGCCCTGCTGGACGGGCACCGGATGGGGCCGGACGCCGTTCTCGCCCTGCTCGGCACCCTCAGCGCGGGCACCGGGGGCGCACCTCCGGGCCGGGTGCTCGTGGTCGGCTGCGAACCGCGGCTGCTGGAGGAGGGCATCGGTCTCAGCGCCCCCGTCGCCGCCGCCGTGGACCGGGCCGTCGAACTGATCCTGCGTGTCCTCGCCGAGCCGGAACAGGGCCGCGAGGACACCCGTCAAGCGGAGAGAAAGGTCTCACCATGCTGAAGAACCTGATCGGAGCGGCCGTGCTGGCCGTCCTCGCGGCCGCGGTCTGGCAGAGCCTGCCCGACCTGAAGCGCTATCTGCGGATCAGCCGGATGTGAACGAACCGGCGCTGCTGCGAAAGGGGTAGCCCCACCGGCGGTGGCGGCGCGGCTGCGGGCCGGCGCCGCCACCGCGGCCTGTAATGGGAGCCGTTGCCCACCGGACCCGCAGGGACGAGGCCGATGCACGAGATGTCGATCGCGATGGCCGTCGTGGAGCAGGTGGCGGAAGCGGCCGGCGCCCACGGAGCCCACCGGGTGGCGGCCGTCCGGGTCCAGATCGGCGAACTGGCCGGCGTGGTACCCGAGGCACTCGGCTTCTGCTTCGAACTCGCCTGCGCCGAAACACCGGTGGAGGGGGCGGAGCTGCACATCGAGAGCGTCGCCGGACGGGCGGGGTGCGCGGGCTGCGATGCCCGATGGCTGACCGGGATGCCGCCGGACCTGTGCTGCCCCCGCTGCGGCGGAGCGCGGACGGAACTTCTGGCGGGGCGCGAGTTGCAGATTCTCGGGGTCGACTGGGCGGACACCCCGGTCCCTGCCCCGGCCGACCAGGAAGGCTGAAGCCGATGTGCCGCACGGCCGATCTCCGACAGGCGATCCTCGCCCGGAACGACGACGGCGCCCGCGAGTTGCGGGCGGAACTGACGGCGCGGGGCGCCGCAGCCGTCAACCTGCTCTCCAGCCCCGGAAGCGGGAAGACCGCCCTGCTGGAGGCGGAGCTCACACTCGCCCGCGAGCGGGGCGTACCGGTGGCAGCCCTCACCGCCGACCTCGCCACCGAGAACGACGCCGTCCGGCTGGCCCGTTCCGGGGTCCCCGTCAAACAGGTCCTGACCGACGGACTCTGCCACCTGGAGTCGGCGATGCTCCGGAGCCACCTCGCCGGCTGGCTGCCCGATCAGACCCGCCTGCTGTTCGTGGAGAACGTCGGCAACCTGGTCTGCCCGGCCTCGTACGACCTCGGAGAGACGCTGCGCGTCGTACTGGCCTCCGTCACCGAGGGGGAGGACAAGCCGCTGAAGTACCCGACGGCGTTCGGGCTCGCCAACCTGGTGGTGGTCACCAAGACGGACATCGCCGAGGCGGTGGAGTTCGACCAGGACGCCTTCCTGGCCAACGTGCGGCAGGTCAACCCCGGGGTGGAGGTGGTGTTCACCTCGGCCAGGACCGGCGCGGGCGTCGGCGCGCTGCTGGACCGGGCGCTGGCCGTGCTGGACGGCGCCGAGGTGCACCGGCCGGTGATGGCTCAGGCGTCGGCTCACGGGCACTCGCACGGGCACTCGCACGGGCCCGGGGGTGGGCATTCACACTCGCACGAGCACGCGGACGGCGGCGGGCTTCTGGCGATCCAGGTGTCCGACCCGGTGGGGGAGCGGTTTTGACGGTGCGTCACCCGGAGGCGTCCGAGCGGCGCCGGGTCGTGGTGCGTGGCGTCGTCCAAGGGGTCGGCTTCCGGCCGTTCGTCTTCTCGCTGGCCACCGGGCTCGGGCTCGCCGGGCACGTGACCAACACCGAGGACGGGGTGCTCGCCGAGATCGAGGGGCTGCCGACCGCCCTGGAGGCTTTCTGCCACCGGGTGGCGAGCGAGGCGCCGCCGCTGGCCGAGGTGGTGTCGGTACACCACGAGACCGTCCCCGCCTCGGGCGCGGAGGGGTTCACTATCTCCCCGTCGCGCAGTGCAGGGCGAGGTCGCACGTTCGTCCCGCCCGACGTCGCCACCTGCGCGGACTGTCTGGCAGAGCTGGGCGACCCGGCCAACCGCCGCCATCGGCACCCGTTCATCACCTGCACCAACTGCGGGCCGCGCTTCACCATCGTGACCGGGCTGCCGTACGACCGGGCCGCCACCACCATGGCCGGGTTCCCGATGTGCCCCGACTGCGCCCGCGAGTACGCCGACCCGGCCGACCGGCGCTTTCACGCCCAGCCGATCGCCTGCCACGCCTGCGGTCCGCGGCTGGGCCTGGTGCTGCCCGGCCGGGCCGACCTCGCCCGGGAGGAGGCACTGGTCCGGGCCAGGGAACTGCTCGCGGCGGGAGCGATCCTCGCCGTCAAGGGGCTCGGCGGCTACCATCTGGCCTGCGACGCGCGGAACGCCGGGTCGGTCGCCCGGCTGCGCCGCCGCAAGAACCGCGGCGACAAGCCCTTCGCGGTGATGGCCGGCGAACCGGACGACCTGGACGGGATGGTCCATCTCGACCAGGAAGAACGGGAGTTGCTCACCTCGGCCGTCCGGCCGATCGTCCTGCTGCGGCGCCGGGGCGGAGCCGTCGCCGAGATGGTGGAGAAAATCGCCCCGGGCAGCCCCGACCTCGGTGTCCTGCTGCCCTACACTCCGTTGCACCACCTGCTGCTCGGTCTGCCCGGCGATCCGGCCGGGCCCCGGCTGCTGGTGATGACCAGCGCCAACAGCTCCGGCGAGCCCATCGTGACCGGCGACCGTGAGGCCCTTGAGCGGCTCGCGCCGCTCGTGGACGGCTGGCTGACCCACGACCGGCCCATCCAGGTGCCGGTGGAGGACTCCGTCCTGCGGATCGTCGACGGGCAGCAGCTGCCGCTGCGCCGCTCACGGGGCATCGCCCCGCTGCCGGTTCCGCTGCCCGTCCCGGTCCGTCCGTCGCTCGCGGTCGGGGGCGACCTGAAGAACGTGTTCGCCGTCGCCGAGGGCGGCTACGCCTGGCTCTCCGGCCATGTCGGGGACATGGACGACCTCGGCACCCTGCGGGCCTTCGACCGGGCCGTCGGGCAGCTGAGCGGGCTGACCGCCATCACGCCGGAGCTGCTGGTCGCGGACCGCCACCCCGGCTACCGCTCGGTCCAGCGGGCCTTGCGCGGCGCCGGGACCAGGCCGGTGGCGAGGGTGCAGCACCATCACGCGCATGTGGCGGCCGCGATGGCCGAACACGGACTGGACGGTTCCCGGCCCGTCATCGGCATCGCGTTCGACGGCACCGGATACGGGGACGACGGGGCGATCTGGGGCGGTGAGGCACTGGTGGCCGACTACGACGGCTTCGAACGGTTCGGACACCTCGGCTACGCCCAACTCCCCGGCGGTGACGCGGCGGTGACGCGCCCCTACCGGATGGCGCTGGCCTGGCTGCGCCGGGCCGCACTGCCCTGGACGCCGGAACTGCCGTGCGTGCGCACCTGCCCGGCCGGCGAACTGGTCGTACTGGAAAAGCAGTTGGAGTGCGGACTGAACTGTGTGCCGACCTCCAGCATGGGCCGTCTCTTCGACGCCGTCTCCTCGCTGGCCGGCGTCTGTCACCGGGCCGGGTACGAGGCGCAGGCGGCGATCGAGCTGGAGGCGGCGGCCGTCGCGTACGGCCCGGTGCGGGGAGGCGGCTACCGCTTCGCGGTGACGCCGGGGGAGGAACCGTCGCGCGCGGACCCGGCCCCGGTGCTGGCCGGCGTGGTGGACGACCTGTGCGCGGGCGCGCCGACCGGACTGATCGCGGCCCGGTTCCACGACGCGGTCGCGGAGCTCGTCCGGAGCTGGTGCGGCGAGGCGCGGGACCGGTACGGGATCGGGCTGGTGGTACTGACCGGCGGGGTGTTCGCCAACGCGGTGCTCGCCTCGGCCTGCGCCCGGGGCCTGCGCGATGACGGGTTCAGCGTGCTGCGGCACCGCAGGGTGCCGCCGAACGACGGAGGACTGGCCCTGGGCCAGCTGCTGGTGGCGGCGAGAGTCACCACCTGAGACGGAGGAAGCCCATGTGTCTGGCGGTACCCGGCAGGGTGATGGAGATCGAGGAGCGGGACGGTACCCGGATGGCCGTGGTGGACTTCGGCGGCGTGGTCAAGGAGGTGTGCCTGGAGTACCTGCCGGACCTTGAGGTGGGCGAGTACGCCATCGTCCACGTCGGGTTCGCGCTGCAGCGGCTGGATGAGGAGTCGGCCCGAAGGACGCTCGACCTGTTCACCGAACTCGGCCTGTTGCAGGAGGAGTTCGGTGACCCGTGGGAGGCGGCTGGTGGTGCGCCCGGGGCGTTCGACGCGGCCGGGCCGTCCCGGCCCGAGACGAAGGAGGAGTGGCGGTGAAGTACCTGGAGGAGTTCCAGAACCCGGAGCTGGCCAGGGGCCTGCTCGACGACATCAGAGCGGCGGTCACCAGGCCGTGGGCGCTGATGGAGGTCTGCGGCGGTCAGACGCACACCATCATCCGGCACGGCATCGACCAACTTCTTCCAGAAGGAGTGGAGTTGATCCATGGGCCGGGGTGCCCGGTCTGCGTCACACCGCTGGAGGTGATCGACAAGGCACTGGAGATCGCCGCCCGGCCCGAGGTCGTCTTCTGCTCCTTCGGGGACATGCTGCGGGTGCCGGGCACCGGCCGTGACCTGTTCCGGGTCCGGAGCGAGGGCGGCGACGTCCGCATCGTGTACTCGCCGCTCGACGCGCTGCGGATCGCCCGGGAGAACCCGGACCGTCAGGTGGTGTTCTTCGGCATCGGCTTCGAAACCACCGCCCCGCCCAACGCCATGGCCGTCTACCAGGCCCGGCGGCAGGGGCTGCGGAACTTCTCCATGCTGGTCTCGCACGTCCGGGTGCCGCCCGCGATCGACGCCATCATGGCTTCGCCGGACTGCCGGGTCCAGGGCTTCCTCGCCGCGGGCCACGTCTGCAGCGTGATGGGCACCGACGAGTACCCCGCGCTGGCCGCCCGCCACCGGGTGCCGATCGTGGTGACGGGCTTCGAGCCGCTCGACATCCTGGAGGGGATCCGGCGCACGGTGCGGCAGTTGGAACGCGGTGAGCACACCGTCGACAACGCCTACCCCCGGGCCGTCCGCGCCGAGGGAAATCCGGCGGCCCGCGCGATGCTCGCGGACGTCTTCGAGGTCACCGACCGTGCGTGGCGCGGTATCGGCGTCATCCCGCAGAGCGGCTGGCGGCTCTCGTCGCGCTACCGCGAGTACGACGCCGAGTACCGCTTCGACGTCTCGGGGATCACCACCTGCGAGCCTGCGCAGTGCCGCAGCGGCGAGGTGCTGCAGGGGTTGCTCAGGCCGAACGAGTGCGAGGCCTTCGGCACGACCTGCACGCCGCGTACGCCGCTCGGCGCCACCATGGTCTCCAGCGAGGGGGCCTGCGCCGCGTACTACCTCTACCGCCGGCTCGGCACGCCGGCCGGCGCCCGGGAGGCGAGTCCCGTTGCCTGACACCGACCTTGACATCGACCTTGACCTTGGTCCGGGCCGCGACGGAGGGCTGGACGGCGGCATCTCGCCGGGCGGCGGTGCCATCACGCGCACGGCTGTCGTCGATTCGGACGGCGCCGGGGCGGATGCCGCGCCGGACTTCGCCGGGTGGACCTGTCCGGTGCCCTTGCGGGACCACCCGAGGGTGGTGATGGGCCACGGCGGCGGCGGTGCGCTCTCGGCGGAACTGGTCGAGAACGTGTTCGCGCCCGCCTTCGGAAGCCGGACGCTCGCGGCCCTCGGAGACTCCGCCGTCCTCACCCTCGGCGGGGCCAAACTCGCCTTCTCCACCGACTCGTTCGTGGTACGGCCGCTGTTCTTCCCCGGCGGCAGCATCGGGGACCTCGCCGTCAACGGGACGGTGAACGACCTCGCCATGAGCGGGGCCCGGGCGGCGTACCTCTCCTGCGGGTTCATCCTGGAGGAAGGCGTCGAGATGAGTGTGGTCGGGCGGGTCGCCGAAGCCCTCGGCGCGGCCGCCAGGGCCGCCGGGGTCGAGGTGGTGACGGGCGACACCAAGGTGGTGGAGGCCGGCCGGGGCGACGGCATCTACCTCAACACCGCCGGAATCGGCCTGATCCCGGCCGGGGTCGACATCCGGCCCCAACGGGCCGTGCCGGGCGATGTGGTGATCGTCAGCGGGGAGATCGGCCTGCACGGCGTGGCGATCATGAGCGTCCGGGAGGGCCTGGAGTTCGGGGTCGAGGTCACCAGCGACTGCGCCGCCCTGGGCGGTCTGGTCGAGACGATGCTCGCCGTCACACCCGACCTCCACGTGCTGCGTGACCCCACCCGGGGCGGGGTCGCCGCCGCGCTCAACGAGATCGCCACCGCGGCCGGGGTCGGGGTGGTGGTGCGGGAACGCTGCGTCCCGGTTCCCCCGCAGGTGGCCAACGCCTGCGCGATCCTCGGGCTCGACCCGATGTACGTCGCCAACGAGGGCAAGCTCGTCGCCTTCGTGCCGCGCGCACACGCCGACGCCGTCCTCGCGGCCATGCGGGCGCACCCGCTGGGCGCGGCGGCCGCGGTGATCGGTGAATGCGTGCCCGACCACGCCGGGATGGTCGTGGCCCGGACGGCCCTCGGGGGCACCCGGGTCGTCGACCTCCCGCTCGGGGAGCAGCTTCCGCGGATCTGCTGAGCCCCGGGGAGCTCCGGAAGCCCTGGGAACCCTGGGAGACCTGGGAGCCCGGGGGCTTCGGGAACCTGGGGAGCTTCGGGTGGCGGCGTGCCGATGCGGTCGTCGGCGCGCCGCTTCGGCGGGTGGCGCGGGGGTGCTTTGTGGTGGGCGGGTCAGGGGGCGGTCTGGGGGCGTGACCTGGCGCCGGGGGCGTGCGACAAGGCGGGCACGCGGCGGACGGTTCCGGTCGCGAGCAGGCGGTGCCGCAGGAGCGGCGGCGCTCCAGGACGTGGCTCAGGGCCTGGACGCGGTCGGCGCCGCCACCTGACCGGGACCGGCATCACCCGTCCTGATCGGTCACACGGTGGGGTGGGAAGCCCGGCGCGGATCCGGCTGCGGAGGCCTCGTCGGCGGCGTCCGACGGCGCTTCAGTCGCTCTGGCCGACCGGACAGGTCCGCTGCGAAGAACCCGTCCGGCGCACGGAGCACGACGGCCCGCGGGGAGGCGGGATTCTTTGCGGCACCGGCCCGTTCCACAGGGGCCGAGGGCTCCCGCGCCGGATGACGTGGCGCGGTGGGAGCGCCCCCCGGTAGCGGGTCGCGTCGGCCGGTCGACGGCCGGAGCCGGTCGGGTGGTACGTGACGGCTGTGCGGGTGACCTTGCGGCGGCGTCGAAGGCGACGCGCCGACAGCGGTGTGCGTCGGTAATGGGGCGTCGCTCGCGGGCGGCGCTTGTCATGTCGTCGAACCTGAGAGTCGCCCATGCCTTCCAACACTCGTCTGCGCCGCCTCGTCCCCGTTGCCTTGTGCACCCTGGCCGCGGCCTTCCCCGTCTCGGCGGCCCAGGCCGCGCCGCCGGGCGGGCCGGCCGGCGGCGACGGGGGCGGCCCGGTGGACTGGCACCGGCTGGCAGCGTGTGAGAGCGGGGGGAACTGGCGTATCAACACCGGCAACGGTTACTACGGGGGACTGCAGTTCGACCAGCCGACCTGGCGGGAGAACGGCGGCCTCGGCTACGCACCGCGGGCCGACCTCGCCGCCCCCGAGGAACAGATCGCCGTCGCCCAACGGCTGGCCGCGCGACGGGGCCTGACCCCGTGGCCGGTCTGCGGCGCCACGGCCGCGCGCCACCACGCACGGCCCCCGGTCCGCCCGGTCGTGCCGCCGCCCGTCGACGATGCCGTCCACGACCGGAGCGGGACCGTCGAGGAGGCTCCTCTCCCCGACGGGGACGCCACCGGTGCCTTGCCCGGACCGGGGGAGGTGTGGACGGTCGGTGAGGGCAACACGCTCGGAGCCATCGCCGAGCGGCTGGGCCTGCCGGGTGGCTGGCCGGCGCTGTACGAGCTGAACCGGCTGGTCATCGGTGCCGATCCGGACCTGATCGAGCCCGGTGAGCAGCTGCGAATTCCCGGCTGAGCCGCCGCGTCGGCTTCCGGCGGCGAGGCGGTGCGGGCCCTGGGCGGGCGCGCCGGTCGATCTGACGGGGCGTCTGCCGGGTCTCGTCCCATGAGTCGGAGGCGGGCGCCGGGGCGGGGCGATGCCCGGACAGCCACTGTCCGGGCATCGCCCCGCTCGTCGTTGACGAGACCGGGTGCAGGGGCGGCGCCGGGTTCAGGGGGTTCTCGCAGCCGGTTCCTGGCGCGCAGTAGGGTCCGTTCCGGGAATGGGATCAGGTGGAACGGATGCGGGTCCTGCTGTTGGACGCGGCTCCGGGAGAGTTGCTCGACCGGGAGCTGGAGCGTCTGCTGGGCCACGGGCTGGCCGTCACGCTGAACCTCCGGCGGGTGGCCGACCGGGCCGGCGCGCGGGCCGCCTGGTCGGGCCGGGTGGACTTCGCCGACGTCGACGCCTTCGACGAGTCGGCGCTGATCGCCGAGACCGCCCGGGACGGACGTGGCTACCACGCGGTCAAGTCCCGCGCGGGCGTGCCGCTGCGGGCGGCCTTCCTCGCGGCGGCGACCGATCCCGTGCTGGACCACCGACTACGGGTGATCGGCCGGGCGGAGCTGGCACTGATGCGGCCGGGGTCGATCCTGCTGAACACCGCCCGGGGCGGGATCGTCGACGAGCAGGCGCTGGCCGACGCGCTGAGCGATCCGGCGCACCCGCTCGCGGCGGCGGCCGTCGACACCTTCGAACACGAGCACGCCGCCTTCGCCTCACCGCTCTTCGGCCTGCCGAACGCGCTGCTGACCCCGCATGTCGCCGGGATGACCAGGAGGAGCGCCATGGCCACGGCCGCGATCCGTTGTGCGGATCGCATCGCCGCCCTGCTCGCCGACCGCCCGGACGGTGTGCCTGTGGTGACCGGCTGACACCTGCGGTCCACCGGCGTGTCCCGGATGGTGATCGCACGGCGAGCGTGTCCCGGTGCGGGGTCGGGTGGACCGGCCGTCCGGCGTTGCGCTTCGCTACGGTGCCGCGCCGTCCGTGGCTTCGGCGCGGTCGTGCGCGGCGCGGACCGCCGAGGTGTGTGGATCGGTGCGACGGTCGTACCGCCAGAGGGCGGGCAGGGCGGCGGTGAGGACGCCGGTGGAGGCGACGCAGGCCAGGCCGCCGGAGCGGAGAGCGGTCCGGATCCCGTAGCGGGCGGCGAGGCCGCCGGCCCGGATGTCCCCGAGGGCGGGCCCGGCGGATCCGATGAGCGTCTCCAGCCCGGCCGCGCGGCCGCGCAGTTCGTCCGGAATGGACTGGTTCCAGATCGCCGTCCGGAAGGTGTCACCGGTCCAGTTGGCGGCGCCCGCGACCAGCAGGCAGAGCAGGACCGTCCAGACGGTCGGGCTGACGGCGGCCGCGACCATGGCGGCGCCGACGAGCACGCCGGAGAGCACGACCAGTCGGCCCTGCCGGTGCACCCGCTCGGTCCATCCGCTGGTGGCCGCCGCCAGCAGGCTGCCGGCAGCGGCGGCCGAGTACAGCAGTCCCAGGGCCCAGAGGGCGTCCAGCTCCTGGGCCAGGAACGGGAAGAGCGCCGTGGGCAGGGCGAAGACGGTGGCCGCGAGGTCCACCAGGTAGGTGCCCATCAGATCGGGCCGCCGGGCGGCGTACCGCGCGCCCTCGGCGAACTCCTTCAACCGGGGTGCCTCGGCGTCGCGGGCGGACGGGATCGGTCGTACCCGGGCGAGCAGGGCGATCGAGGCCAGGAAGGTGACCAGGTCGATCAGGTAGGCGACCGGGACACCGGCGGTGGCGATCACCACCCCGGCGGCGGCCGGGGCGGCCAGCCCGGCGATGCTCCAGCGCAGGGAGAGCAGTGCGCCCGCCGCGACCAGCTGGTCGTGCGGGACCAGGCGGGGGATCATCGCTTCCACCGAGGGCTGCTGGAGCCCCTGCAGCGCGGCCGCGCAGCCCGCTGCCGCGTAGAGCGGCCAGAGCATCGGGCTGCCGAGCAGCGCGTTGACCAGCAGCAGGGCGCTCAGGACGGCCAGCGCGATCTCGGTGGTCAGGGCGACGGCGCGCCGGTCGGCGCGGTCGGCGAGCACTCCGCCGTAGAGGCCCAGCAGGACGGTCGGGACCAGTTCGACGGCGCCGACCGCGCCGACGGCGAGTGGTGAACCGGTGAGATCGGCGATCTGCAGAGGGATCGCCGTCATGGTGAAGACCGAGCCCAGCAGGGTGATCGTGCCGGAGGTCCAGGTCAGCCGGAAGTCGCGGGAGGACCGCCACGGCGCGGTGTTCGGCAGCAATCGGGACCTGTGGCGGTCCGTACCGGTGCTCATGGCGGCATCGATCCCCTCGGGGCGCCCGTCCTTATCGTTGATAAATTCCGGGGTGGAACTTAGCGGCGATAAGGTGGGGTGCCAAGCGGATAGCGGCGGACTGGAGGACGGGTTGGCACTGCAACGCGAAGAGGTGGTGCGGACCGCCTTGCGCCTCCTGAACGAGGTGGGCATCGACGGGCTCACCACACGCCGCCTCGCGCGCGAACTCGGTGTCCAGTCCCCGGCGCTGTACTGGCACTTCAAGAACAAGCGGGAACTGCTCGACCTGATGGCGGAAGCCATGCTGGCCGAGGCCCTGCCACCCGACCGCCGACCGGCTCCGGAGAACTGGCCGGACTGGATCGCCCAGGACGCGCGCGCCAAGCGCCGCGCCCTGCTCGCCTATCGCGACGGCGCCCGGGTGCACGCCGGAACTCTTCCTGCCGAGGACGAACTTCCGGCCGTCGAAGCCCAGTTGAGTGCTCTCTGTCGAGCGGGCCTGCGGCCGCGCAGTGCGCTGCGGCTGCTGCTCGCAGTCGACCGGTACATCATGGGCTGGGTCACGGAGGAACAGGCGTGGCGGCAGGACGCCGATGAGCGGGCCCGCCCGCCGTTCCCGGACGAGGCGCTGCGTGACCTGCCACTGCTGCGGGAGGCGGCTGACGTCCTGCGGATGACCGACCATGACGCCGACTTCGAGTACGGGCTGCGCATCCTCATCGAGGGGTTCCGGGTGGAGGAGGGGCGTGCTGAAGGCGCGCTGGAGTGAGGGGCCTGTGGAGTGAGGTCCTCGGGGTAGGGGGTGGGGGTTTCGGGGGTGGCGGCAGTCCGGGGTCAGGCCTTGCGGGTGCTGAGTGCGAGCGCCTCGCGCAGTCGTCCGTCCGATGCGGCGAGCAACCGGGCGGCGGTCGGTGCGTCCACGTCGGCGAGGACGACCAGGACTGCGTCCTTCGCCCTGCCGTCGGTGGCGGTCAGCGCACGCCGGACGGTCTTCTCGTCGGCGCCGGTGGCCTGGGCGACGATCCGCTCCGCCCGATCGCGCAACTTCTCGTTGCCCGCCCGGAGGTCGACCATCAGATTTCCGTATGTCTTGCCGAGGCGGACCATGACGGCCGTGGACAGCAGATTCAGCACGAGCTTCTGCGCCGTGCCCGCCTTCAGCCGGGTCGAGCCCGCCAGTACCTCGGGCCCGACCTCCACTTCGATGCCCAGCGCGGCCGCGGCCACCAGGTCCGACCCCCGGGTGCAGGCCAGCCCGAGTGTCAGGGCCCCCGTCGTGCGGGCGTGCCGGACGGCCGCCACCGCGTACGGCGTACGGCCTGATGCGGAGATGCCCACCACGGTGTCGTCCGGCGTCAGCTTGAGCTCTTCCAGGTCGGCGAGGGCGAGTTCCGGACGGTCCTCGGCGCCCTCGACGGCGGAGACCAGGGCCTGCGGGCCGCCGGCGAGCAGGCCGACCACCTGGCCGGGCGCGGTGTTGAAGGTCGGCGGGCATTCACTCGCGTCCAGCACGCCGATCCGTCCTGCCGTGCCCGCCCCCGCGTACACGAGTCGTCCGCCCCGGGTCATCCGGGTGACGACGGCGTCGACCGCGGCCGCGATCTGCTCCAGCTGTCCGGCCACGGCCTCGGGCACGCTGCGGTCCTCGCTGTTCATCAGCCGGACGAGATCGAGCGTGGCCATCAGATCGATCCCGGCCCACTCCGGCCGCACCGCCTCCGTCACCGGTAGGCGTTCTCGCTTCGCTTCGGGCAGGGGTTCCGGATCCATGCAGGCAGCCTCCCCCGTGTGTCCTCCGCCAACCCGAGTGGTCGCCGAGGGGTGTGCCATCCGGCGCGCGCAGCTATAGAGGTGGGCGGGGCGGTAGAAGGCTGGACGTGAGGCTGCCTTTGGAATCGGGAGTGACGGCGTCCCCCGTGGCTCCCGGCGAGTGTCACGCCATCCAGAAGAAGACCGCTGTCATCCGCCGTTCCTCCAGAGCGGTGCCGTAGTAGGTGGTGGCGCTGTGGATGAGGTTGGCGTGGTAGAGGAGAAGGCGGTTGAAACGGTTGGGGACGCGGACGTCCTCGGTGAAGGCGTCGACGGGGACGTGCCGGGTGCCGAGTGCCTCGACCAGGTTGTTGTGCGGGGGGTTGACGATGTTTCCGCCGAGGCGGCCGCCGGGGAACTGCTGACGGTAGAAACTGGTGCCGGCCTCCTTGGGGGCGTCGGGGCTGAGATAGAGGACGGCGGCGTAGCGGCACAGCACGCGGGAGTCGGTGTGCGGGCGGGACTCCGACTCGCCGGCGCCGACGAGTTGGACGCAGTTGTGGTTGAGGGTGCCGCCACCGGGGGCGCTCTGGACCCAGAGCCGGGGCGCGCGGGTGGCCTTGCGGACCAGCGCCTCGACACGGGCCAGCTCGCCCGGCTCCAGACCGGGCATGGTGCGCAGCCCGGGCCAGCTCTCGGGACGGTAGGGGTAGCCCTCGGTCCAGTCGCCGCGAGCGAGGCAGCGCTCCCGAACGGCGTCCGGGTCGGGCAGGACGTCGTCCAGGGTCCAGTAGTCCCGGCCGGGGGTGGGTTTGCGATAGGGCAGGACCGGTAGGGCCACTCGCCTGGTGGGCTGTTGGGGCATGGGCCGACCATAGGGGGCGGGGTCGCCAACATTCTGCCGTGAGCAGGTCAACCTTTCGTCAACTGCTGCTCCTCTCCGGTGCCTTTCGGCCTCTGTGTGGGTTTCGCCGGCTTCAGGCCGGAGGTCTGATGGCGTACCGGCCGAGCGCGCTCTCCAGCTGGTCGAAGGCGCGGACGGCGGCCGGGCGGACCGCGGCAGCCACCGCGGCATGCTTCTCGCCGGCCAGGATGCGGCGGAAGGCCTCGGCGAACAGTGCCCGGTGGACGGCGGCGAGCAGGCCGGCGGCGACACGGGCGGTGAAGTCGGCGGGTGGGGAGTCGGTGGCCGCGGCGAGGGCGGCGGCCAGGGCGTCCTCGCTCTGCTCGTGGATCTCGCGCAGCCGCGCGAGCAGGGTGGGGCTCTCGGTGATGGTGCGTGCGAACGACGGCCCGGAGAAGCCGAGGACGGGGTCGTGCCGGTCGATCGCGGCCAGGCACTTGCGGCGCAGCGAGGCCAGCGCCGACTCGCCCGGTGTGCGCTCGGTGACGGTTCGTGCGAGGCGGGCGGCCATCTCCTCGTGCAGGTCGAGGAGCAGGTCCTCCTTGCGCGGGAAGTGGTTGGTGACGGTCATTTTGGCCACCCCGGCGGCCGCCGCCACTTCGGCGATCGTCGTCCGGTCGAAGCCCCGCTCGATGAAGAGCCCGGTCGCGGCCCGGGAGATCGCGTCGCGCGTGCGGCGCTTGTTGAGCTCGCGCAGGTTGGGGGTGTCCTCGGTCATGGGGTGAGCGTAGCGCAAGGAGTCTGGGTCGAGCACAGAAATTATGCTTGACCCAATGAGTGGGCCGGACCTAAGTTCTATGACGTCTCGCCGTGCCATCACCTTTGAGAGAAGGAGCACCCATGGTCACCAAGCCCCCCGCACTCCGTCTGCTGAGCGTGCACGCCCACCCCGACGACGAATCCAGCAAGGGTGCGGCCACACTGGCCCGGTATGCCGCCGAGGGGGTGGACGTGCTGGTCGCCACCTGTACCGGTGGTGAGCGGGGAACCGTTCTCAATCCGGCGCTCGACCGTCCTGAGGTGCGCTCGGACCTCGCGCGGATCCGCCGCCGGGAGATGGCGGCCGCGCGCGAGATCCTCGGCGTGGAGCAGCGTTTCCTCGGCTTCACCGACTCGGGCCTTCCCGGCGCCGGAGAACGGCTGCCCGACGGGTGCTTCGCACGTCAGCCGGTCGCGGTCGCCGCGGAGCCGCTGGTCGCCCTGATCCGTGAGTTCCGCCCGCACGTGGTCGTCACCTATGACGAGACGGGCGGATACCCGCACCCCGACCACGTGATGGCCCACCGGGTCACCGTCGAGGCCCTCGGGGTGGCGGCCGATCCCGACCGCCATCCCGAGCTGGGGGAGCCCTGGCAGGTGGCCAAGCTCTACTACCACCTGGCGCTGTCCCGGGCCTGGTTCCAGACCCTGCACGACGCGATGACGGCGCGGGGCGTCGAGTCGGCCATGGGCGAGCTGCTCGCCGGGTGGCCCGACACCCCGCCCGCGCTCGCCATCACCACCCGGATCGCCTGCGCCGAGCAGTTCGCCGTACGGGACGCCGCGTTGCTCGCGCATGCCACCCAGATCGAGTCCGGCGCGGGATTCATGGCGCACCCGCGTGACATCGAGCGCGAGGTCTGGCCGACCGAGGACTACCACCTCGCGCGGAGTCTGGTGGCGAGTCGACTCCCCGAGACCGACCTGTTCGCAGGTCTGCGCCCCGGGGAGGCCGGCGGATGAGGGGCTTCAGCGGTCAGGGCCGCAGCCGCGAACGGTGCGTGGTGGCGCTGTCCTCGGGCGTGCCGGTGGCGCCGTGGACGGTGCGGCCGCAGGCGGTAAGGCCGGCACCACTGTTGGCGCCGCTGTCAGCACTGGCCATCGGCGAGGACGAAGTGGCCGGGGCCGGTGACTGCCCGCCAGGTGAGCGTGACCGAGTCGCTGCCGGCGGCGGTGGCGGTCAGCGTGGTGGGGCGCCGACAGAACAGCCATGGGGACTCCTGGTAGGGAGGAGTTCGATCGGATGCCGTGCCGCGTACGGGCGACGGGAGGTGCGTGACAGTCAGCCGCGCTCCGGCCACACGTCATGGCCGATGCCGCCATGGCGCGGCCACCACCGTGGTGTGGAATCGCACTTGAGTGCCGCAGGAGAACAGGGCAGGTTGATGGCATGACGACTTATGAGCTCGGTGACGAAGCGTCCCTGATGGACCAGCAGCCGCGCACGCGCACCCATCAGTGGTCGGCCGGCCCGCCGGTGTCCGCGTTCCCGCATCTCACGGGGGAGGAGATCCTGCGGGAGATGCTCGCGGGCCGGATCCAGGCGCCGGCGATCGGGAGCACCCTGGGCTTCCGTCTGGTCGAGGCGGGACCGGGTACGGCGGTGTTCGAGGGTGAGCTCGGTGACCACCTGTACAACCCGATGAACACCGTTCACGGCGGCTACCTCGCCACCCTGCTCGATTCGGCGCTCGGCTGCGCCGTGATGAGTCGGCTGCCCGCCGGTATCGGCTATACGACCACGCAGCTGAACGTCCATATGGTGCGTCCGCTGTTCGCCGATTCCGGGGCGCTGCGTTGTGAGGGTGTCGCCCTGCACGTCGGCCGGATGGTGGCGACCGCCGAGGCGCGGGTGACAGGCGTCAAGGACGGCAAACTGTACGCGCACGCCACCACCACCTGCGCGGTCCTGGCCCCGCGACCGGCCGCCTGAGCCCACGGCCCGAGTGGTGATCGCAGGCGGGCTGTTGCCGCACAGGCCGAGACAGAAGGGCCCCGGTCGCCACGGGCGCGTCCGGGGCCAGGAAGGGCGAGGGCGTCAGAGTACGGCGAGCACCCCGCACAGTGCGAGGAAGCCGCAGATACCGAAGTTGACCAACCTGTGGGAGAGGAACACTGCGGCGAACTCGCGGATCGTCGCGCTCGGCCAGTAGTAGGCGGCCGTGGGCGAGCCGAACACCTGACCGTCCACACCGGACTTACGGGCGGTCAGCGCGGCACGGAAGGCGTGGAAGTTGTTGGTGACGATCACACAGCGGTACTCGGGGTTGGCCTGCTCCATGATCACCTTGCTGTACAGCAGGTTTTCCTCGGTGGTGCGTGAGCGGTCCTCGCGCTCGATGTGCTCCTCCGGAAAACCGCGCTCAAGGAGGTAGTCGGCCATCGCATGCGACTCCGGCAGCTTCTCGTCCGGGCCCTGCCCGCCTGAGGTGATCAGCACCGGGGGGTTGCCGCGGGCGGCCTGCCTCTCGTAGACGTCGCGCCCCCGGTTCAGCCGGCTGGCCAGGAGTGGCGGCACCCGGTCGCCGCCGATCAGGCCGGAGCCGAGCACCACCACGAAGTCCACGTCCCGGCGCGGCCGGTGACGTCCGTAGAGGAAGGCGTAGCCGACGAAGCAGACGAACAGGAAGGAGATGTATCCGACCACCAGCATGGCGGTGCCCGCGAGAATGCCCAGCCGATAGGAGCGGGTGAGCAGCGCCGCGCCGAGCAGCCCGATCACCGCCAGGATGCCGAGGCCCGCGAGGAGTGAGAGCAGGTTGGCCGGCCTCCTGCCCTCCTTGCGGATCATGGTCAGTCCATTGGTGATCAGAAAGCCGATCAGCGCCAGGGTGCCGATCGTCGGCAGCAGAACGATCGCGGCCGCTGCCAGCTCGACGATCAGAGTGGGGGCCTTGCGCAGTTCGGTGAGCAGGGCCAGAGCGAGGAGGGAGACGGCTATGCCGAGCAGGACGGCGTTGCTGAACTGGCGACGGTCGCGCAAGACCCCGAACCCGCACAAGACGAAGAACAGGGCAGCTGGAGCGTAGGCGATCATGCTCGTATCGTATGGCCCCGCAGTCGACGGATGATCCCCCTGGGAAACGGACGCTCCCGGTCTCTCAACTCTCCCCGGCCTGCTCAGCCTTGCGGGACTCCCCGGACTCCCCGGTTCCTCCGGTCTCCCCGGCGGGCGGCGGCTGCCCAGCTCGTCCGGCCCGGCGTACGCCCGGGACCGCTGCCGTACCCGCGCAGGCCAGCATCACCAGAGCGGCGGTGACCAGCAGTGGTCCGGTGCTGCCCCAGGCGTCGGCGGCCAGCGGGGCGAGCGTGTAGCCGAGTGGCGCGGCGGCCAGCGAGAGCAGCCAGTCGTAGGAAGTGACCCTGGCCAGGACCTGTGCGGGGAACTCCTGTTGAACCACCGTCTGCCAGACCGGGCTGAGGAAGCCGAGGCCGGCCATCGCGAGCGCGTACGCGGCGACGGTGGCCGGAGCCGGGGCGGCCGCCGCGAGGGCGAGCAGTGGCAGGGCGTAGAGGGCGAGACCCAGGTTGGCCAGCAGTACCGGGCGGCGCGGCCGGACCCGTCCGGCGAGCAGTGAACCGGCGAGCATCCCGATCGCCCCGGCCTGTGTCAGCGCGATCCAGACACCGTCCCCGCCCAGCCGCTCGGTGGCGATCAGCGGGCCGAGGGTGAGCAGGACCGCGGCGGCGCCGTTCCACGTGCCATGAGCGATCAGACTGGTCCAGTACCAGTCCCGGGAACGTAGTTCGACCCATCCCTCGGCGAGATCGGTGAGGAGCGAGCGACGCTCGGCCGGGGTGTGCCGGACGGTGATCCGGGCCAGGAGTGCGGCACTGACGACGAAGGAGACGCCGTCCAGGACGAACGCCCAGCCGGCGCCCGCCGTGTACACCAGTACACCGGCCAGTGCGGGGCCGCCGAGCCGCGCTGCGCTGCTGGCGGAGGCCAGCAGTGCGTTGGCCCGCATTCGGTGCGGGCCTTCGACGGTGGCCGCGACCAGGGGGGAGGCGGTCGGCATGGCGAACGCGGAGGCGACGCCGCCGAGTGCCTCGGCGACCGCGATGTGGGTCAGGCTCGGCTCCCCGCCGAGCAGTTCGACGCCGACGAAGAGCTGCGCGGCGGCCCGGACCAGGTCGGTGGCCAGGGCCACCACCCGCGGGTTGAAGCGGTCCCCGATCACGCCACCCAAGGGGAGCAGCAGCAGCCGCGGCACCATCGCGCAGCCCAGGACCAGGGCGAGCGCACCGGAGGAGCCGGTGGCCCGCGTGATGGCTATCGCGAGTGCGGCGGGGACGACGGCATCGCCGAGAGTGGAGATGGTCCGGTCGATGAAGAGCAGCCGAAAGCCACGGAGCCTCAGTGGGTGGTGGGTCACGCGAGCAATGTATTTCGGTGTCAAAAGTTCTGCAATGAAATATTCGGTGCCGAATATCTTGGTGGTGGTCGGCGATGCTTAGACTCGTGCCATGGAACACCCCGAGCGGCGACCGGATGAACCGCGTGACTGGACCGACGGTCACGTCGACCGCTGGCGGCCCGTCCTGCCCCACCTCGATCCCGACATCGAGGGAGCCGTCACCCGGATGAGCAAGCTCTCCCGGCACCTGGGACGCGTCCGGGAGGAGGGGGTCGCCGACTACGGCCTGCAGAAGCACGAGTTCGACACCCTCCATGTTCTCGCCGGTCGCGGTGGCCACGCCGCCCCGTCCGAACTGCGGGTCGACCTCAACCTGGCGCCCGCCTCGGTGACCGGCCGTCTGGAGGCCCTGGAACGCCGGGGGTTCGTGGTGCGCACGCCCTCCACCGAGGACCGCCGCCGGGTCGATGTCGGGCTGACCGAGGCCGGCCGGGCGGCCTGGCGGGAGGCCCTGGACGTCGTCGGCCGGGAGGAGCGCCGACTGCTCGGCGTCCTGGCGCCCGACGAGCGCCGACAGCTGTCCGACCTGCTGCGCCGGGTGCTCCTGGCGCAGGAAGCGTCCTCGGCCGAAGGCCGCCGGACGCGCCACCGTCGGGCCGGGCGGCACTCCTCCGGCCCCAACGTGGCGGACCAGGACTGATCAAGATCGCGCCGGGTCGCCCGGCGCTGCCGTCGGTGCGCGCCGTTGACAAGGCGTCACTGTTCGCGGCGGCCGGGTTCGGGTGTCGCGAACCGCTCGATCGCCTCGAAGATCGCCTGCCGCATGGCCGGGCTGCCGGTGTGGCCGGATTCCTGGATGACCGTCAACTCGGCGTCCGGCCAGGCCTTTGCCAGCGACCAGGCGGTGTACAGCGGGGAGCCGAGATCCAGCCGGCCGTGGATCAGCGCGCCCGGGATGCCGGCCAGCCTTCCGGCGTCGCGCAGGATTTGGCCGTCCTTCAGGAAGGCGTCATGGGCGAAGTAGTGCGCGGTGATCCGGGTGAACGCCATCAGCGCGTCGTCGGGCCGGTCGGTGTACGCGTTCGGCTTGCCGAGTGACTCGTGCGCGATCACCGCGTCCTCCCAGGTCGCCCAGGACTTCGCGGCCTCGGACCGGACCGCGTCGTCCGGGCTGTTGAGCAGTCGGCTGTACGCGGCCACCAGGTTGCCGTCCTGTTCGCCGGGCGGCAGCGCGGCCCGGAACGCCTCCCAGGGACCGGGCAGCAGCCGGCCGACACCCCGGTACAGCCAGTCGATCTCTTCCGGGCGGGTCATGGTGACCCCGCAGATCACGATCTCCGACACCCGCTCGGGATGCGCCTGCGCGTACGCGAGGATCAGCGTCGAGCCCCACGAACCGCCGTACAGCAGCCAGCGGTCGATGCCCAGATGCTCGCGCAGCCGTTCCATGTCCGCGATGAGGTGCGCGGTGGTGTTGTGCGCCAGTCCGGTCGCCGGGTCGGCCGCGTGCGGCCTGCTCTGCCCGCATCCGCGCTGGTCGAACAGCACGAGGTGGTACCGCTCCGGATCGAAGTACCGCCGGTTGCCCGCGCTGAGCCCGGACCCGGGCCCGCCGTGGACCACCATGGCGGGCTTGCCCTCCGGGTTGCCGGACACCTCCCAGTGGATCTCGTTGCCGTCACCGACCTCCAGCAGCCCCTGTGCGTACGGTTGGCCGAGCGGATACAGGTCGGACATGGCGGAAGACCTCCGGGAGCGGGCGGCGGGACGCCCGTGAGGCTACCCGGGCCGCCCGAGATCCGTCGACGCCGAGGTGGGAGCGGAGCCTGGAGGCCGCGGCGTTCTCAGAGGCCGGAACCGAGGTCGAGCGCCGTGCCGAAGGAGGCGTAGCCGAGGCAGGCGAGCAGCCAGAGGCCGAGTCCGCCGGTGACGGCGGCGGAGCGGCGGCCGAGGCGGGTGCGCTGTTCCTTGGGGCGTCGGAGCCGGCGGATGCCGTGGGCCACGCCGAGTACGGCGAGCGCGGCGAAGGCACAGGACGCTGCGGGGCTGTGTCGGCGGGCCAGTTGGGCGAGGACGAAGACGGCGGCCAGGGAAGCGGTGGTGGCGACGCCCAGCACCACGGTGCCGACCGCCTCGATCGTCAACTCGCCGAGGAGGTGGAGACAGCCTTTCGCGGCCCCGGTGGCCAGTCCGGTCTGGCCGCCCTGCACGGGCGTCGGGTCGCCGGGCATCATGGGGCCGGCCGGCGGTTCGGGCGGCGTTTGGACAGCCGACTCGGCCGGCGGTTCGGCAGTCGGACGGGCCGACGGGTCGGCTGGCGAAGGGCCGGGCTGGGCAGTCCGCACCGTGGAGTCCTCGTGCATGGCAGTCGCCCCCGTGTCCGCATCAACCCTCTTGGGCCCGGCGATCATACAGATGATCGGATCAGCGGTGGTCTGCCGGTGGCAGCAGGGTGGCGAGTCCGTCGAGGACGCGTTCGAGGCCGAACGCGAAGCGGGCGTCCATCGAGGGTTCGGTGAGGTCGTCGGCCAGGGCGACCAGGTTGGGAAAGGCGTCCGGCGGCAGTGCCCGGAAGCGGTTCGCAGCGGCGGCGGCGATGTCCCGGCGGCTCGTTCCCGTCGTCTCGTCGGCGGAGATCGGTGACTGTTCCTGGAGCACGAAGCCCTGGACGTAGGCGCCGAGCAGATAGGTGGCCAGGGCCGCGTCGGCGTTGGAGAAGCCGGCCTCGCGCAGCCGGTCCAACTGGTCCTCCAGCAGCCGCAGCAGGTTGGGGCCGGGGGCGAGGCGGCCCGCGACGACCTTGGCGGCGTCGCGTCGGCTCAGCAGGAGTTGCCGGTAGCGCCGGCAGTACTCGCGGAACTGGCCGCGCCAGTCGCCCTCGCGCGGCGGCGGCTCGCCGCCGGCCATGATCGCGTCATTGAGGAGGTCGAGCAGTTCCTCCTTGTTGCGGACGTGCCAGTACAGCGAGGCCGCCTTGACGCCGACCTCGGCGGCGACCTTCCGCATGGACAGGCCCGCGAGGCCTTCCCGTTCCAGGACCCGCAGGGCCGCCTGGGCCAGGGTCTCTCTGGTCAGGCCGGGCTGGGTGTCGTTGTTCTCCGGCATGGATGTGTGTCGCCTCCCGCGGATCCGGAAATCCCGCTTGCAATCTAACACCGTTAGGGGCAGTCTGTGCGTGCCGGTCAGCCCCTAACGGTGTTAGGGGCCCATCTGAGGGAGAGGTTTCCGATGGAGGGGTCGAGCGCCCGACGCAAGAGGCTTGCGCTCTTGACGCTGTGCGTCACCATGTTCATGTCCATGCTGGACAACGTCATCGTCAACAACGCCCTGCCCCGGATCGGGCAGGACCTGGGGACCGGCATCAGCGGCCTTCAGTGGGTGGTCGAGGGCTACAGCCTCGTCTACGCGGGTCTGCTGCTCACCGGCGGCGCGCTCGGTGACCGGTACGGCCGTACCCGGGTCTTCCGGCTCGGCCTCGCCCTGTTCACCCTCGGCTCGGCGTGCGCGGCGCTCGCCGGGACGATCGGTGTGCTCATCGCCGCCCGCATGCTCCAGGGGGTGGGGGCCGCGCTGCTCACCCCGGGCAGCCTGGCGATCCTGGGGCACGTCTTCACCGACCAGCGGGAGCGCGCCCGGGCGATCGGTCTCTGGTCGGGCGTCTCCGCGCTCGGCCTGTCGGTCGGGCCGGTGGTCGGCGGGCCCATGGTCGAGGCGTTCGGCTGGGCCAGCGTGTTCTGGATCAACGTCCCGATCGGCGTGGGCGGGCTGCTGCTGGCGGGCCGGGTGCTGCCGGCCATCGCGCCGCGCGAGCGCCGCGTCGACCTCGCCGGGCTCGCGCTCTCCGCCGCCGGCCTGGGGGCGCTGGTCTACGCACTGATCGAAGGTCCGGCCCGGGGCTGGACCGACACCCGGGTGCTCGTCTGCGCGGTGGCGGCGGCGGTGCTGCTGGTCGCCTTCGTGCTCCTCGAACTGCGGGTGGCCGAGCCCATGCTGGAGCTCCGGCTGTTCCGTGACCGGGTGCTCGGCGGCGCCATGCTCAGCGGTTTCGTGGTCAGCTTCGGGATGTTCGGCGCGCTGTTCTTCCTGCCGCTGCTGATGCAGGACGTGCTGGGCTGGTCGCCGTCGGCCGCCGGCTATGCCGGGCTGCCGATGACCGCGATGATCGTCCTCGCGGCGCCGCTCTCCCAGCGGCTGACCACCCGTTACGGTCCCCGGCTTCCCGTGGCACTGGGCCTGACGCTGTGCGCCTTCGGCCTCGGCGGCCTCGCCCTGTACGGCGGGCAGGCCCGCTACCCCGAATACCTGTGGACCCTGTTCGCGATGGGTCTGGGCATGGGCCTGACGTTCACCCCCGTCTCCATCGCCGTCCTCCAGCGGGTCGAGCCGCCGCAGGCCGGCATGGCCTCCGCGACCATCAACACCCTGCGCGAGCTCGGCGGAGTGGTCGGCGTCGCGGTCCTGGGCGCCGTCCTGACCTACCGTCTGAACGGAGCCCTCACCGAGAACCTGGGCCGGCTCGGCATCCCGCCCGGCGCGGTCGGGCCGGCCGCCGACGCGCTGGCCGGTGCGGGCGGTGGGAGCGGTGTCCAGGGTTCCGGCGCGGCGGCCGAACTGCCGGGCCCGGTCCGGGCGGCGGTGGAGGGCGCCTTCGTCGAGGGCGTGCACCTCGCGGTGCTCTGCGGAGCGGGGGTGCTGGCCATCACCGCCCTCCTGGTCACGGTCCTGCTCCGCCCGGCCGTCCGGCCCGCGGTGCCGGACCAGGGCGGTGAGCCGGCGTCGGCGCCGCTGACGGACGCCCGGCGCGGCTGACCGGCGCTACTGACCCGCGCCACTGACCCGCGCGGCCGGGCGAGGCTCATCGAGCGGCGTCCTCCACGGCGGTCTGGGCGGAGCGGGCCAGTTCCCGGCGGGCCGCCCACCGGGGGTGCGACGCGGAGGGGGCCTGGGCGGGGGCCTGGATCGGAGGCAGGAAGTCCACCTCCGCCACCAGCCCGCGCACCGCGACCACCCGGGCGAGCGAGGTGAGCAGACCGTCCTCGCCGACGAAGGCGGGCGCGCTGGTCGGCCGTCCGTCCGCCAGCCGGTAGCGGATCGTCACCGGCTGGACGGGGGCGCCGACCTGGACCGCGGCCTGGAAGAGGGCCGGGCGGAACCGGCCGCTCTCCCTTCCGCACCAGGTGGAGCCCTCCGGGAAGACGATCACGGGGTGGCCGGCCCGCAGCTCCCCGGCGACCGTGTCGACGGTGGCCGGGAGGGTGCGCAGCCGGTCGCGGTCGAGGAAGACGGTGCCGCCCCGGGCGATCAGCGCCCCGAGAACGGGCCAGTGCCGTACCTCGGTCTTGGCCAGCGACCGGCCGGGCCGGCCGGTCGCGATCAGCGGAATGTCCAGCCAGGAGACGTGGTTGGCGACCACGAGCACCCCGCCCCCGGCGGCGGGTGCCGGCCCGGGCCGGAGGGTGACCCCGAGCGAGCCCAGCAGGGTGCGCGCCCAGAGCCGGACCAGCCGGTCGCGTGCCGCGCGGGGGAGGGCGCGCACCGGAGGGATGAGCGCCAGGCCCGTGACCAGGACGGCCAGGCAGGCGGTCAGCCGCAGCGCCCGCCGGGGGAGGGCGACCACCGGGCCCGGCTCGGCCAGGCACGCCTCCGGGGTGCAGGGCGCGGTGGGCAGCCAGACGCTCATGAGGCCGGGTGCGCGGGCCGGGTGGCGAGCCCGGAGAGGAAGTGCCGCAGGTAGCGCGGGTCGGTGCGTTCGAGCGACAGCAGCACGTAGAGGTCGGCGGTGGCGAAGTCCGGGTCGTGCGCGGGGGCGCCGCAGACCCAGGCGCCGAGCCGCAGGTAGCCGCGGAGCAGGGCCGGCAGCGGCGCCCGCTCGGCCCGTGGCACACCGGTCGCGTCCCAGGGGCGGTGCGGGGTCACGCGGTACTCCTCGGGGGCGAGGTGCTTGGCGCTGACGGTGTCCCAGACCCGGGCCGCGGTGGCACCGCCGTCGTCCAGCGATATCGAGCAGCAGCCGCCGACCCAGGTGTTGCCGGTGTCGGCGAGGTAACGGGCGATGCCGCCCCACATCAGGTTGATGACGGCGCCGTTGCCCCGGTGGTCGGGGTGGATGCAGGAGCGGCCCAGCTCCACCAGGCCGGGACGGAGCGGCGCGAGGCCGGCCAGGTCGAACTCGCCGTCGGAGTAGAGCCGGCCGGCCCGTCGCGCGGCCTCGGGGCGCAGCAGACGGTAGGTGCCGACCACGGCGCCGTCCTCGCCCTCGCGGACCAGCAGGTGGTCGCAGTACGCGTCGAACGGGTCGACGTCCAGGCCCGGAACCGGGCTGTGCAGCACGGCGCCGAGTTCGGCGGCGAACACCTGGTGGCGAAGCCGCTGGGCGGCGCGGACGTCGTCCTCGTCCCGGGCGAGGCCGACGGTGTACCCGGCGCCCGGCTGGGGCTGGGGCTGGGGCTGGGGCTTGGGCTGGGGCGGCTGGAGGGCGCCCGGTCGGACCGGGCGCGGGACGGGCGCGGCTGCGGCGTGGCCGGGGGCGACTGCGGACGGAGTGTACGTGGGGACGGTGGTCATGGCGCGGACCCTCCAGGGCAGTACGGACGGAGGTGCCACGGGTCGTCGTGGCACCGGGCCCGGCTCGCACGGCTGGACGGGCGCGGCGAGCCGGTATCCGTATGTTTTTCCGAGCCGGCTGGCGTTCACGTTGCGGTTCGGCGGAGGGTAGATGTGCAACTGCTGAATGGGGCCACCCGGTATCCATAGGACACCTGACGGGCACCCGGGGGTTGCCGCCCGCTTCCCGGCGAGGGGTGGACAAGGGGGGCACTGGTGGTGCGGCGGGGGCGCGCGCCGCACCACCAGTGCCCCTGCGGGCCTCGGGCGTCAGCCCGCGCGCCACCCCTGCGGGTCGACGCCGCCCGGAACGACGGGGGCGGGGCCGTACGGTTCGCGGGTGAGCACGAAGGAGCCCAGGTCCAGATGGCTCACCGAGCCGTCGGCGGCCCGCACCACGCGCAGTGTCTCGCCCGCGTAGTAGTTGTCGAGCCCCGTCCAGCTGCCGTCCGGCTCGGGGCGGAAGGACGAGCTCCGGCCGCCGCCGCCGGCGAGCGAGGCGAGCTCCAGGACGCGGTCGGCCTTGAGCCGCAGTGCGTGGGCGGTGGCGCCCCAGTACCACGGGCCGGTGAGCGCCAGCAGTTCCTCGTCCACGCTGGGCAACGGCCGCCAGGGCTCCGGCAGCCGCGGCTCGTGCTTCGCGGTGAGGGCGATCAACTCCGCGGCTACCAGCGGGGTGTTGGCGCCGCCGGTCGCGTTGCTCAGCGCCAGTGCGGCCAGGCCGTCCGCCTCGCTGATCCAGAGTCCGGCGGTGAACCCGGGCATCGAACCGGTGTGGCCGTACAGCACCCGGCCCTCGTGGCGGAACAGCTGTAGGCCGAGGCCGTAGGCGCCGGACCAGTCGGCGCTCTCCGGGCCGACGGCGGGCCGACGCATCTCGGCCAGGGTGGCGGCGGCCAGCACCTTCTCGTCGCCGCCGGCCAGGAAGGCGGCCCAGCGGGCCAGGTCGGTGGCGGTGGACCAGAGCTGCCCGGCCGGGGCCATCAGACCGGTGTCGGTGAGCGGCTCGGGCAGCATGACGTCCGCCCAGGGGTGGACGGCGAAGCCGCCCGCGTGCGGGTGCTCGGGGAGCAGGGTGGTGCGGTCCATGCCGAGCGGCTCCAGCACCTCGTACCGCAGCACCTCGCCCCACGGCCTGCCGCGCAGCCGTTCCACCAGGGCGCCGAGCAGGGCGTAGCCGGGGTTGGAGTAGTGGTGGCGCCGGCCGGCCGGGTGCTTGAGCGGGGCGTCGGCCTCCAGGATGTCGTCCAGAGCCGGGCGCAGCGAGCCGTCGGTCCGCTCCCACCAGGGCCCGGGTGTCTCGGCGGCGAGACCGGCGGAGTGCGCCAGCAGCTGGGCGATGGTGGCCCCGCCCGCCGGGGTGCCGGGAAGATGGCGTTCGAGCGGGTCGGCCAGGTCGAGCAGGCCCTCGTCGCGCAGTCGCAGCACCAGCACGGCGACGAAGGTCTTGGTCAGCGAGCCGATCCGGTACTGCACCCCGGGAGTGGGGGCATGGCCGTCGATCATGCTGCGGGCGCCGCTCCAGACCAGTCGGCCGTCCCGGACCACCGCGGCGATCAGGGACGGTGTGCGGCCTTCGGCCTGCGCCACCGCGATCCGGTGCAGCAGGGCACGGCGGGTGGCGGGGAACAGCTCGTCAGGCTGGTCGGTCATCTGATCCTCTGAATTCCTCGGCGGCATCGGGTGGTTGTGAGCGCGGCCGACGCACCGCCGGTGAATCACCGGTATGCACCGCGGTGTCACGCGCGAGCCGGACGGCGCCCCCAACCTAGCCCGGTCATCGTCTCCGCTCCACCCCTTTTCACCGGTGCCGTCCTGGAATGTCGGCTGCCCGGACCCGGACCTGCCCCACCGTTCGTCCGCCGGAGGGCAGTTGGCCCTGGACATCGGTCCAGGGCCCAACGCGCCGCTTTCCCGGCGTCAGCCGACCGGGAGCGGTGGCAGCTCGGGGCGGTGGAGCCAGGCGTCGAGCAGAGGCCCCAGCGGGGCGTCCGTGTAGCGGGAGACGTGCGCGGTGAGGCCGGCGGTGCTGACGACACCGTGGCGGTTGAGGGTGGCCCAGTCCTTGAGCATGCGAAAGAAGGACGGGTCGCCGAGGGCCTGCCGCAGGGCGTGGACGGCGAGGCCGCCGCGCTGGTAGAGGCGGTCGTCGAACATCAGCTTCCGGCCGGGGTCGGCGAGCCGGAGGTCCTGCGGGAGCCCGGCCAGGAGGGTGTGCGCGGCGGCGGCGCGGGTGGCGGCGGTCGGGCCGCCGGCGTGCTCGGACCAGAGCCACTCCGCGTACTTGGCGAAGCCCTCGTTGAGCCAGATGTGGCTCCAGTCGGCGATCGTGAGGCTGTTGCCGAACCACTGGTGGGCCAGCTCGTGGGCGATCAGGCGCTCGCGGTCCCAGCCCCCGCCGAGGTGGTTGGTGCCGAAGGTGGCGACGCCCTGCGCCTCGACCGGGACGTCCAGCTCCTCGTCGGCGACGACCACCGCGTACTCGCCGAACGGGTACGGTCCGAAGACCTCCTCGAAGTACTCCATCATCCGCGGCTGCTGGTCGAAGCCCGCGCCGAACCCGTCCGCCAGCCGCTCCGGCAGGTAGCCGGTCTGCGGGACGGCGGGGCGCTCGGCGAACCGGACCGCCCGGTACTGGCCGATCGAGACGGTGACCAGGTAGGTCGAGGTCGGCTCGCTCTGCTCGTACACCCAGGTGGTGCTGGACGCCCGGGTCGTCCGGGTCAGCAGCCGGCCGCCGACCACCACGGTGTACGGGGACGGTGTGGTGATCGCTATCTGGTAGCCGGCCTTGTCGGCGGGCCGGTCGTTGCACGGGAACCAGGACGGCGCTCCGACGGGCTGGCTGGCCACCAGCGCGCCGTCGGTCAGCTCCTCCCAGCCGAGGCCGCCCCACGGGCTGCGCACCGGGCGGGGGTTGCCGGTGTAGTGCACCTCGACGGTGAACGCCGCACCGGCGGCGAGCGCCTTCGCCGGGCGGATCCGCAGCTTGCCGCCCCGGTGGGTGTACCGGGCGGCCCTGCCGTCGACCAGGACCCGGCCGATCCTGAACTCACCGAGGTCGAGCGCGAACTCGGCCAGGGCGACGCCCGCGACGGCGCTGAGCCGGGCGGTGCCGCCGAGTCGGTTGGGGCCGGGACGGTAGTCCAGGGCGAGTTCGTAGCGGTGGACCCGGTAGCGCGGATCCCCGCTGTTGGGGAAGTAGGGGTCCGGGGCGGCGCTGGGGGCCGCCGGGGCGTGCTCGGGCTGCACGGGGCGGGGTTTCACCGGGTCGTGTGCTCCCTGTGAGATGGCGGACGTGGGGGGACGGGGGACGTGCGGGGTGTCGGGGACGCCGGCGGCGGGGCGGATGGTCATGGCGTGGTCTGCCACGCCTCGATCGGGTTGCCCAGCCACCGCGTGTCGGCGGGGACGGACTCGGCGCGCATCACCAGCGAGGCCGGGCCCAGCGTGCTGCGCGCGCCCACCGTGCTGCCGGGCAGCACGATGCCGCCCGGGCCCAGGGTGGCGCCCTCGCGGAGGATGACAGTATCCATCCGCATGATCCGGTCGTGGAAGAGGTGGGTCTGCACCACACAGCCCCGGTTGATGCTGACCCCGTCCCCGAGAGTGACCAGGTCGGCCTCCGGCAGCCAGTAGCTCTCGCACCAGACGCCCCGCCCGATGCCCGCGCCGAGCGCCCGCAGCCAGACGTTCAGCAGCGGTGTGCCGGGCACCGAGCCGACCAGCCATGGCACCGCCAGCACCTCGACGAAGGTGTCCGCGAGCTCGTTGCGCCACACGAAGCCGCTCCACAGCGGATGCTCCACCGCCCGGAACCGGCCGACCAGCAGCCACTTCGCCGCCACCGCGACCAGGCAGGCCACCCCGCCGGCCGCCAGCAGCACCAGACCGGAGAGCAGCGCGGCCACCGCCGGCGACCAGCCGTCGGCCAGCCAGGACAGCGTTGCCAGCGTCAGCGCGCCGAGTGCCCCGGACGCCAGCACCGGCAGCAGCCGGGCCACCTCGACCAGCCCGCGCGCCCAGAGCAGCCGGGCCGGCGGCTCGTAGGTGAGGCTCTGGTCGGCCTCGTCGGCCGAGCGCGGCAGGCGCATCGGCGGCATGCCCAGGTACGAGCCGCCCTTCTTCGCCTTCTTCGGCGTCGCCGACAGGACGCCCACCAGGCCGCGGGCCGGCACGGCCCGCCCGGGCGCGGTCATCCCCGAGTTGCCGAGGAAGGCGCGCTCGCCGACCTTCGCCTCGCCGAGCCGCACCCAGCCGCCGCCCAGCTCGTACGGGGCGATCAGGGTGTCGTCGGCCAGGAACGCGCCGTCCCCGACCGTGGTCAGGCTGGGCAGGGCCAGCACCGTGGACACCTCGGCGCCCCGGCCGACCTTCATCCCGAGCGCCCGCAGCCAGAACGGGGTGATCAGACCGGCGTACAGCGGGAACAGGATCTCGCGGGCCTGGTCCATCAGCTGCGTGACCGTCCAGGCCTGCCAGCCGACCCGGCCGTGCAGCGGGTGCACCCCGGGCGTCAGGCCGATGCTCAGCAGCCGTACCGCCGCCACCAGCTGCGCCGCGTACAGCAGGCCGTACGCCAGGGTGGCGGGCAGCAGGGCGAGCAGGGCGCCGCCGAGCGCGGTGCCGAGGCCGTCGCCGGGGTGGACGAAGCGGGCGAGCACCGCGAGCGCGGCCAGCGCGGGCAGCACCGGCTGCAGGCTGAGCGCCGTGCCGCTGACCCCGTAGAGCACGGCCCAGCGGACCTGGCGCGCCGGGCGTTCCTTGGGCCAGGCCCGTTCGGCACGGCCCAGTTTGACGGCGGGTGCGCCGCCCCAGCGCTGGCCGGTCGGGACCTGTGCGGTCACGCTGGAGCCGGCCACCACCTGGGCGCGCTTGCCGACCCTGGCACCGGGGAGCAGCGTCGAGCGCGTCCCGACCACGGCGCCGGAGCCGACCTTGATCTGGCCGACCTCCAGACGGTCGCCGTCCAGCCAGTAGCCGCAGAGGTCCACCTCGGCCTCCACCGCACAGCCCCGGCCCAGCTTGAGCATGCCGGTGATCGGCGGCAGCGAGTGCAGGTCCACCTCCGGGCCGACCCTGGCGCCGAGCGCCCGCGCGTAGCGCACCAGCCAGGCCCCGGAGAGCCCGGTGGCGCCGCTCATCTCGGCGAGCCGTTCGGCCGTCCAGAGCCGCAGATGGGTGCCGCCGCCGCGCGGATAGCTGCCCGGTCGCAGACCGCGCAGCAGCAGCCGGGCGCCGCCGGCCGCGATCGCCAGCCGGCCCGCCGGGGTGTACAGGGCGAGTGCGCCCGCGCCCACCGCCCACCAGGACGCGGTCGGCGCCCACGGGTAGTCGCCGAGGTGGGTGAGGACGTTGCCGAGCGCCAGCAGCGCGACCGTCCAGCGCAGTCCGACCACGGTGAACAGCGGGATCAGCAGGAGCAGCTGGAGCAGTTTGGCCCTGGTCGGCACCAGGGCGATGGTGCGGGTCTCGCCGCTGTCGGCCGCCGTGCGCTCCAGGTGGCGGGCGAGCTTGCGCAGCGTCGGCTGCTGGTAGATGTCCAGCACCGCGGCGCTCGGGTAGCGGGCGCGCAGCAGGGTGGTGAGCCGGGCCGCTGCCAGACTGCCGCCGCCGATGGCGAAGAAGTCGTCGCGCGGGCCGCTCACCGGCACGCCCAGGATCTCGCTCCACTGCTCGGCCAGCCAGGCCTCGGTGCCGTACAGCTGCTCGGTCGGCCCGGCGGTCTCCAGGCCGGGCAGCGGCCAGGGCAGGGCGTTGCGGTCGACCTTGCCGGAGGTACGGGTGGGCAACGAGTCGACGGGCGCGAGGAGCGGCACCAGGGCGGCCGGGAGCTCGGCACGCAGCCGTTCGACGGCCTGTTCGCGGTCCCAGCCGTCCTTGGTGACCAGGTAGCCGACGAGCAGCTGGTTGCCGCCGCGCGCGGTGCGGACGGCGGCCGCCGCCCCGGCCACGCCGGGCAGGGCCTGGAGTGCCGCGTCGACCTCGCCCAGTTCGATCCGGCGGCCGCCGAGCTTGATCTGCTCGTCGGTGCGGCCGAGGAAGAGCAGGCCCGCCGGATCGGCCTGGACGAGGTCGCCGCTGCGGTAGGCGCGGTCCCAGCCGAGCGAGGGCAGCGGTGCGTACTTCTCGGTGTCCTTGACCGGGTCCAGGTAGCGGGCCAGGCCGACGCCGCCGATCACCAGCTGGCCGGTGCCGCCCGGCGTGACCGGGGTGCCCGCCTCGTCGACCACGGCGAGGTCCCAGCCGTCCAGCGGCAGGCCGATCCGGACCGGACCCCCGCCCGTCAGCAGCGCCGCGCAGGCCACCACGGTGGCCTCGGTCGGGCCGTAGGTGTTCCAGACCTCGCGGCCCTCGGTGACCAGGCGCTGTACCAGCTCGGGCGGGCAGGCCTCGCCGCCGAAGATCAGCAGCCGGACCTCGTTCAGCGCCTCGGCGGGCCAGAGCGCGGCCAGGGTCGGGACGGTGGAGACCACGGTGATCTCCTGCTCGGCGAGCCAGGGGCCGAGGTCGGCGCCGCTGCGGACCTGGGAGCGGGGGACGGGCACCAGGCAGGCGCCGTAGCGCCAGGCGAGCCACATCTCCTCGCAGGAGGCGTCGAAGGCGACGGAGAGGCCGGCCATCACGCGGTCGCCGGGGCCGATCGGCTCGTCCTGGAGGAACAGCGCGGCCTCGGCGTCCACGAAGGCGGCGGCGTTTCGGTGGGTGACGGCGACGCCCTTGGGGCGGCCGGTGGAGCCCGAGGTGAAGATGATCCAGGCGTCGTCGGAGGGGTCCGGACGGCCGGGGCCTACGGGCTGCCGGTGCTCTCCGGTCACGGTCAGCGCGCGTTCGGCGCCGAGCACGGCGGCGACCGCGGCCTCCTCGAAGACCAGCTGTGCGCGTTCGTCCGGGTCCTCGGCGTCGACGGGCACGTAGGCGGCGCCGGCGGCCAGGACGGCGAGGATGGAGACGTAGAGGTCGTTGGTGCCGGACGGGACGCGGACGCCGACCCGGTCGCCCGGGCCGACCCCGGCGGCGGCCAGCCGCCGGCGCACCTGCTCGACCTCGGCGGCGAGCGCGCGGTAGCTGAGCACGGTGTGACCGTCGTCCAGGGCCGGCTCGTTCGGGTGGGCGCGGACGGTGGCGTCGAGGACGTCGACCAGGGTGCGCGGGGCGGCGGCCGGGCGGCCGGGGAAAAGGGCCTGCGGTACCGGTGGGTGCTGGTTCGTCCGGCTCGGTTCAGCGGTCATGGCAGTCCGTGCGCTCCTTGTCCTCGCCCCGTCCCGACCGATGTCCGGTCCCTGGGGGCGGTGGGGGCACTCGTCTGACGGGTGACCCCACTCCGGGGCCGGAACGGGCAACCCGACCGATGCTAGTCCTGGGTGGTGAGGGCCGTACTGCCTGACACTCCACCCAACTTGCTCTGGAATGACTGAATCTGATTGTTTGTCAGTCAATAACTGAGCCTCCGTTGAGTCGACATGACGGCTCATCAGTAGAATTGACGGATCGTCAGTTCGGTTTTTCGGCAGTGATCCACGCCACACCGGATTCGCGCTCCCTCCGGGTGGCGGGCCCGCCTTCCGGGGCCGTGCTCGGATCTGTCCGGCCGTTCGTCGGGCCCGCCTTCCGGGGCCGTGCTCGGATCTGTCCGGCCGTTCGTCGGGCCCGCCGTGGTGTGCGGAGGGGTCAGTGGAACCGGTCCAGGTGCTCGCGGAGGAACGCCTCCAGGGTGCGCGGGGCGCGGCCGGTCAGCCGGGTGGCGATGTCGTCGGGGACCTCCGGCCTGGCCGCCGCGAGCTGCTGGATCTCCACGACATGGGCGGCCAGCCAGTCCGGCATGCCGGCCCGCTGGACGAGGTGCGCGTGCAGCTCCCCGGGTGCCAGGTCGAGATAGCGCACCGGCCGGCCGAGCAGCTGGCTCAGCAGCCCGGCGAGTTCCGGGTGGCTGTACGCCCGCCCGCCGGTCAGGTGGTACGTCCCGCCGGCGATCTCCGGCCGGGTGAGTGCGGCGGCGGCCACGTCGCCGATGTCCCGGCAGTCGACGTAGTTGCACGGGGCGTCTCCCATCGCGCCGTGCATCAGGCCGGCCGCCGCTATGCCGGGTGCCAGGAGCAGCAGCTTCTGCATGAAGGCGTACGGACGCAGGATCGTCGCCGTGACGCCCGAGGCCCCCAGGTGTTCCTCGATCCGGTGGTGGCCGCGCGAGACGGCGACGGGGGAGTCCGGCTCGGCGGCGGGCGCGGAGATCTTGACGATGTGCTGCACGCCGCCGGCCACGGCCAGGTCGATGGCCCGCAGTTCGTGTTCGACCTGCTGGGGCCCGTTCGCCATGGTGAGGAACAGCTGGCGGGCGCCCTTGAAGGCCTCGCACAGGGAGCCCTGGTCCCCGGCGTCGGCGAACACCGGCTCGACCAGTCGGCGGGTGTGGTCGGTGAGGCCGGCCGCGAGGCGGCCCGGGTCGCGGCCGAGTGCGCGGCTCGGCACGCCGAGTTCGGCGAGACTCCGGAGTGCGGCGCCGCCGGTGGCGCCGGTGGCGCCCATGATGACGATCATGTCGTCTGCCTTTCGAGTGGGGCTGAAATGGATCCGGATCGGATCCGGAAGGGGCCCGGAGGGTGCGGTCGGTGGGGTCAGTGCTGCCGGCGGCGGTGTGCGCGGGTGCCGCGCCAGCGCCAGGTGATCATGGTGGCGGCGATCGCCGCCGACACCGGCAGGTCGAAGCGGAGCCGCCCGGGCCACGGGCTTGCGGCCAGGGCCGGGATCCCGGGCAGCCAGTGCGCGCCGGACCAGCCGAGCAGCAGTCCGAGCGCCGCGGCGCCGAGCCCGAACCCGGCCGCCAGCAGGATGCGCGGCACCCGCACGGTCCAGGAGCGTGCCGGGCGGCGGCGCAGTCGCGAGCCGACCAGGGCCGCGACCGCGGCCGAGGTGCCGGCGATGGTGGTGCCGGCCGCGATCATCAGCTCCGGTCGGCGGGTCGCGATCCCGCCGATCCCGGCCATCACGGCGGGCATGGCGTAGGCGACCAGGACCTCGCGCCAGAGCACGAAGGGGGGTGGTGTGCCGGGGGCTTCGGCGGGGCTTTCGGTGAGCGTGTCCTGCCGTCGGGGCATGGGGGTCTCCTCGCCAGGTGATTAGGTGGCTAAGTATTGGTGTTTAGGTGGCTAACTATTGGGCCGTGAGAAGGACGGGCCGCCTGTCGTGCGCAAGGCGGCCCGCCGGGTCGGGCCGGGTCGGCGTCAGTCGGCGGTCAGGGCGTTCATGCCCTCGACCAGCCGGGCCAGCAGGCCGAGAAAGACCGTGCGCTCCTCGACCGAGAGCCCGCCGACCATGGCCTGCATCCGCTCGAAGTGCTCCGGTGCCATGTCCCGCAGGCGCTGGGCGCCGCGGGTCGTCAGCATCACCACGTTGCCCCGGCCGTCATCGGTGGACGGTCGGCGGGCGACCAGGCCCTCGCGTTCGAGTCCGTCGACCAGCCCGGTCACGGTCGCCCGCGAGACGCCGAGACTGGCCGCCAGCTGGGAGGGTGACTTCTCTCCGTTGTGGTCCTCCAGGTCGGCCAGCAGCCGGTAGCGGCCGGTGGACAGGCCGAAGCGGGAGAAGTGTGCCTCTCCGGCCTGGCCGAGCCGGGCGCCCGCCGCCATCAGCCGCACCGCGACCAGTACCGCCTGCGGGTCGGCCGTCAGGCCGTAGCGGGCGATCTGTCGTCGTGCTTGGTCGAGCGTGGGTGCGCCGCTTTCGGCCGGGTGCTGCTCCATGGGAGTAATATGGCGCCTAATCAGTTGATCGGTCAAGCCTGGGCGATGGGTGTCGTTCGAAGCCGCTGTGGTCCGCCCCGGCAAGGGCGGACCACAGCGGCTCCGGTGCAGTCCCAAGGGGGGCCTGTCCGTGCTCGTCAGGCGCGGGTCGTGCTCGGGATGATCCGCGGCGGTGTCCAGTCGGCGTGCCGCAGAACCGTACGGATCATCACGCCGGGTGGGGTGAACCGGATCGCCGCGTTGCGCGCGGCGACGGTCAGCGGATGGGCGAGCTGCTGTCCCGTCCGGCCCGCCCGGCGCGCGTCGCGGGCCACCGTTCAGCTGTGCGGGCGCCGCTCGGCGTCGTAACGCGCGAGAGCCGCCTCCACCGTCGGCGCCGAGCCGAGCGCGGCGGCCAGGGTCACCGCGTCCTCCAGTGCCTGGCACGCGCCCTGGCCGAGGTGGGGCGTCATGGCGTGTGCCGCGTCGCCGAGCAGCGCGACCCGGCCCACCGCGAACGAGGGCGGCGGCGTGACCAGTTCGTTGACGTCGTGGTGCAGGACAGCCTCCGGGCGGGCGGCGCCCGCTGCGCGGTGCTTCGAGGAGGGGCGTACCGTACCGCCGTGCAACTGATCGAGATCTCCGACCTGATCGTCGCCCACGACCCGCGCACCCGCGAGCGGCTGCCCGTCCGGCGTGCCGATGTCGTCGAGCGGCTGCGGCGAACCGGGCAGCACCGCGCGGCCAGGATCGCCGAGGGCCTGCCCGCGGCCGGCGGAATCCTCGACCCGGCCGCCGTCGACCGCCGACTGGTGGCCGTCCACACCGAACTCCAGCGCCTCAGCGAGGAACTGCGCCTCGGCGACCGGCTCGCCGCCCTGCTGCGCCCGCTGCTCGACGCCGTCCGCCAGACCCGGCCGGGACCGGTACGGATCGTCGACATCGGCTGCGGCCTCGGCTACCTCGTCCGGTGGATCGCCGCCACCGGCGTCCTCGGACCGGACGTCGAACTGCTCGGCGTCGACCTCAACGCCGCCCTGGTCGCCGAGGCCGAACGGCTCGCCCGCGCCGAACACCTGCCCTGCCGCTTCGTCCACGGTGACGCCTTCCAACTCGACGAACCCGGCACGGTGTACGTCTCCACCGGGCTGCTCCACCACTTCCGCGACGCCGACCTCGACGCCTTCTTCGCCGCCCAGGGCCGGCCCGGTACGGTCGCCTTCTGCCACTACGACATCGCCGCCACCGGCCTCGCCCCGATCGGCGCCTGGGTGTTCCACCGAGCCCGCATGCGCGACCCCCTCGGACGCCACGACGGCGTGGCGTCCGCCCGCCGCGCCCATGACGACGCCACCCTGCTGCGTGCCGCCGCCCACGCCCGAGGCCTCGTCCCGCTGCTCTACGAACCGCGCGGTCACAGCAACCCGTTCTGCACGACCCTGCGTCCGGTGCTCGGCGTGCTTCCCGAACTCGTCGCCCCACTGAGCGCCGCCCTGGAGTGGGACGCCCGCCGCCTCGTCGGAGCCGCCGGGTGAGCGCCGTCCTGCTTCTCCTCCTCGGCCTCCTCGACGCGGCCTTCGCCGGCTTCCGCGCCTCCAACGGGCGCGACGGCCGGATCCGCCGTGCCGCCGGCAACCGCCGGGCCGCCCTGCGCGGTCTCGCTCACGGCGCGCCCGGCCTGCTCGCGGCGGCCGCCGTCGCCGGGGCGGTCCTGCTCGGGTCGGACGACCCGGCGGCCCGCTACCGCGAACTCGACGAGGCGGGCCTGCGAATGCTCGTGGTCTACGGGCCGTACAGCGCCCTGGTCCTGGGCAGCCTGGCCTGCTACCTGGTCGGACCGTTCCGGCTCAGCACCCTTGCCATGATCATCGGTCTTGGCCCGCTCACCCTGTTGCGCCCGCCGGTCGTCGTCGCCGGTGCGGTGGCGGCCGCCTGGCAGAGCCTTCCGGCGGCCGTGGTCGCTCTCACGGCGGGCGTCGCCGTTCTTCTGGTGGAGCCCGTCGTCCACCGCCGCTGGTACACCGAGCCGCTCTGACGGTCACTCCGGCGCCGTGTCCGGTCTCGGTTCTGACGTCCGAGCGGCGTCGAGCCTGCGGCGGGTACGGGGGCGGGGCTGGATTCGGGGCCTGCCCGGTGGTGTCTGTGGTGCCCAGGGGGTGGTCGGGTCGGCGGGTATGACGCCGCATGGCTTCCTCCTCGGTGGCTGGTCCCGAGCTTCTGCTCGACCGGGTGACGGGACATTAAGCGGTGCCACTGACAATGCGGCGGGGAAGGCGCTTCGGAAGATTCCAAGAAAAGGACGTACTGTCACATTAATTCGTATAGGGATTCCCTTGCTCAAACGCCCGTGCTAGCGTGCGGCCGTCAGCTTCTCAGAGTCGAGAAAGTGGGGTCCTGGCATGGGGCAAGAGTTCTCCCGTCGTGGATTCCTCGGCAGCGCCGGAATGGCCACGGTCGGGGTTTCCGGCGCCTCGCTGGGCCTGGCGGACGTCACCGCCGCCGCCGAGGTGGCGGCGGTGCCCGAGGGGCAGTCCGTGCTGCCGGACGACTCTCGCTACCAGACGCTCAGTCAGGGCTTCAACCAGCGCTGGGGCAGCCGGCCCGCCTACATCCGGCTGGTGGGAAACGAGGCGGACGCGGTGGCGGAGCTGAGGGCGGCGCTCGACAGCGGTCTGCGGCCGACGATCCGGGGCGGCGGGCACTGTTACGAGGGGTTCGTCGACAATGACAAGGGCGTCATTCTCGACCTCAGCACCATGCGCGGCGTCCACGCGGCGAGGGACAAGTTCGGCAGGCCGAGTTACTGCGTGGAGGGCGGTGCCACCAACTGGGACATCTACACCACCCTCTTCCGCAAGCACGGTGTCACGCTGCCCGCCGGCTCGTGCTACTCGGTCGGTGCCGGCGGCCACATCTGCGGGGGCGGGTACGGGGTCCTGTCCCGGCGGCACGGGTTGACGGTCGACCACCTGGTCCAGGTCGACGTGGTGACCGTCCGGGGCGGCACGGTCGAGGTGGCCAGGGCCCACCGGGACGACGGCGAGGGCTCGCCGGAGAAGGATCTCTTCTGGGCGCACACCGGAGGTGGTGGCGGGAACTTCGGGGTGGTCCTGCGCTACCACTTTGCCCGGAACATCCCAAGGCCGCCGCCGAGGGTCTGGCTGAGCAGCGTCGCCTGGCCCTGGGAGGACTTGGTGAACCGCCCTGAGGATTTCCGCACACTGCTGGACAACTTCGGCGCGTTCCTGATGGAGCACAGTGGAAAGGAGGAGCAGGTCTATCAGGGGTTGTTCTCCATTCTCATGCTCACCCACCGGTCGAACGGGAACGTCGTTCTGTTCAGCCAGTGGGACGAGGACGATCCGGCGCCATTGGAGGAATTCCTGGCCGCCGTGGAAAGGGGGATCAGGACCAGATCGGTCGTTCAGACCCACGTCGCCGGAGGACTTTTCCTGCCCTATCCGGACAAGCGCCGTCAGATGCCGTGGTTCCAGGCCCCCATGACGCTCAACTCATCCGGTGACAACCAACGAGGCAAGTACAAGTCGGCCTACCATCGCCGACCCTTCACCACTGCCCAGATCGGGGCCTTCTGGGCAGGTCTGACGAGGGACGTCCCGGGCGTCGACCTCGGGCGGACGCTGGTGCAGATCGACTCCTACGGCTGCAAGGTGAACGACCGGCTGCCTGCGGACACCGCCGTGCCGCAGCGGGACTCGATCATGAAGCTGCAGTACCAGACGTACTGGACGGACCCGGCCCATGACGCCGCCCACCTGGGCTACCTCAGGGGCCTTTACCGGGACGTCTACCGGGAGACCGGTGGCATCCCGGAGATCGGTGCCGACACCGATGGTGCCTATGTCAACTACCCGGACGTCGATCTCGGCCTGGCCGGCCAGGCCGACCCCGCCTACCAGCGCCTCTACTACAAGGAGAACTACGCCCGGCTGCAGCGGACCAAGAAGATCTGGGACGAGGGGGAGGTGTTCCATCACGCGCAGTCGATCACGCTGCCGAAGCCCTGACCGTCCGCATACTTCGCTGGGGCTGGGGCTGGGGCTGGGGCTGGGGCTGGGGCCGGGGCCGGGGCCGGGAGTCCGGGCTGGGTCGGCGCATCCGGTACGGCCGGGATGCGGACACTGCCGCCGGGGCGCAGGGTCGAGGTATGAGCGGAGTGATCGTGCTGGTCGAGCTGGAGTCGGCCACGGAGGTGCTGGACGCGGGAGAGGTCGACGTGGGTGCCCGGGTGCGCTGGGTGCACGCGGCGCCCTCCGATCCGGATGTACCGGAGGACCCGGGGCCACTCACATTCTGCGGAATCGACACCGGTGACCTCGAACGGGAGCCGTACCGGCCGACCGGACCGGGCCGGCCCTGGTACCCGCCGTCGCAGCGGACTCGGCGGTGCCGGGCGTGCGAGGCGGCACTCAGGGCCCGCTGACCGCGGCCCGCCCGACCGCGACCGAATCTGCGGTGTGGTGCGGCAGGGCAGGGCATGGCGCGGCACGACGCAGTACGGCCGTGGCCCGTCCTCCGGACTGACCCGACCGACTGGGTCGACCGACCGACCGACCGACCGGGTCGGCCGGACAGGCCAGGGCCGAAGTGACCTCCCGGGGCCGCTCCGCGCGGGGTTGGGCTGCGACGGTGGGGCACGCTCCTACCGGGCCGGGCCGGGCCGGGCCGCGGCAGCCGAGGCCGCTCGGTGTCTCCGGCGTGGTCACGCGATCAGGAGGCCCCCTCGATGAGTCGGCCGTCGCGGAGCTCGACCACCCGGTCGGCCAGCTCGATCAGGTTCTGGTCGTGGGTCGCGACCAGCACGGTGACGCCCTCGCTGCGGACGACCGCGCGCAGCAGCTGCATGATCGAGCGGCCGGTCTCGGAGTCCAGCTGCCCGGTGGGCTCGTCCGCGATGATCAGGTCCGGTTCGTTGGCGAGCGCGCGGGCGATGGCGACGCGCTGCTGCTGCCCGCCGGACAGCTCGCCCGGGCGCTGGTTGGCGTGGTCCGCGAGGCCGACCAGCGCCAGCAGGGTGTGGGCGCGCTCCTCGCGCTGCGCGGCCGGGATCTTCCGCAACCGCATCGGCACCCCGACGTTCTCGGCGGCGGTGAGTACCGGGAGCAGGCCGAAGGACTGGAACACGAACCCGATCCGGTCCCGGCGCAGCGCGAGCCTTCCGTCTTCGTCCAGGCCGGCCATGTCGGTGCCGTCCAGGCTGATGGTGCCGCTGGTCGGGGTGTCCAGCCCGCCGACCAGGTTGAGCAGGGTGGTCTTGCCCGAGCCCGACCGCCCCTTCAGGGCGGTGAGTTCGCCGCGCCCGATGGTGCACGAGACGCCACGCAGCGCGTGCACGGTTCGCTCCCCGGTGCCGAAACTGTGCCAGAGGTCGGTGACGGTCACCATGGGAGCGGTGACGGTGCCGACCGGTTGCTGCGTCATACGGCGGCCCCCTGGATGTGTTCCTCGGCTCTGCGGTCCGAGGTGTGGTGTGAGGTGTGATGCCTGGATGGTTTCAGGCGTATTGCATGATGTGTCCATGGCGTATTGACGGTGTGTCATGCGGGCTGACGTCGTCAATGCCGAGAATTTGCTCACTACTTACATGTTTCGCGCAAGTCCCTTCCGTTCTTGCAGTGAATCTGACAGCATCGTCCGCTATCCGGTGATCAAGCGCCGGTGATCACTGCCTCGGTGAGTGACAGGCGTTCATCCCTGGCCGGAATCTGTCCGGAACAGGCAGCCGCGCGGAACCGGGACGAACCAGGGGGAGGAACGGGATGCTCGGCTTTGTCGTGCGCCGTCTGCGCGGGCGACTGTCGTTGGCCGCCGCTGTCCTGGTCACCATGCTGATCACCACGGCGGTGCTCACCGCGCTGGTGGCGTTCAACAGCACGGTCGGCGAAGCGGGCCTGCGCCAGGCGCTGCAAGGGGCCGGCCGCAACAGGGCCAACGTGCTGGTCACCAGCGAACACGGCCTCGACGGGCGGGCCAAGGACGACGAGGCGATCGGCGTTTACGGCGGCAGGCTCTTTGGCGACTTCCCGGTCCACACCGAGAGCCTCACCCGCAGCCGCTCGTACGGACTCCCGAGCAACGGCGCCCCCCGGCCGGCCGACACCGCCGGGACGCCGTCGGGCACCGGTGGCCAGCCGGACCTCACCCTGTTCGCCAGCCTCGACCACGAGCACGTCCGACTGGTCGCCGGCAACTGGCCCGCCGCCGGGCAGGGGAATGTCCAGACGGCCGTCCCGCAGACCTCGCTGGCCCGGCTCGGCCTCACCGCCGACGCCCTGCCCGCCGAGGTCCGGCTCGACGACCGCTTCGGCGGCCCGCCGCTCACCGTCCGTGTCACCGGCGTCTACCGCGCCACCGACACCGCCGACCCGTACTGGGGGCTCGATCCTCTGGGCGGGCGTGAGATCCAGGCGGGCGGCTTCACCACCTACGGTCCGCTGTTGGTCGACGACAGCGCCTTCACCGCCGCCGGCGTCGTGCAGGACGGCCGCAGCTGGCTGCTCAGCCCGGACCTCGCCGGCATCAGCGCTTCCGAAGCTGCCGCCCTCCGTGACCGGGCCACTCTCCTCGCCGACCAGTACAAGGGCACCACCGGCCTCCAGATCAAGAGCGAACTACCCACTCTGCTGACTGAATTGGAGTCCAGCGCCCTCGTCGCCCGCTCCACTCTGATGATCGGTGCCCTGCAGCTGAGCGTGCTCGCGGCCGCGGTTCTCCTTCTGGTCGTCCATCTGATGGCAACCCGGCAGGAGAGCGAGAACGCCCTGCTGGCGGCCCGCGGTGCCTCCAGCGTCCGTCTCAGTGTCTTCACCGCCACCGAGTCGCTGCTGCTCGCCCTGCCCGCAGCGCTGCTCGCGCCCCTGTTCGCTCCGCTCCTGCTGCGCGCCCTCGCCAGCTACGGGCCGCTCGCCCGGGTACCCCTCGACACCGGCGTGAGCCCTGCGCTCTGGCCGCTCGCGGCCGCCTGCGCCCTCGCCTGCGTCCTGCTCACCATCACACCCGCCCTGTTGCGCGGCGCCGGCCGCGCAGTGCTGCGCCGCGCGGGACGGCGCCAGACGGCCGTCACCAACGCGGTCCGCTCCGGCGCCGACCTCGCGCTGCTCGTCCTGGCGGGCCTCGCCTACCAGCAGCTCAGCCAGTACAGCGGCGGGCTGTCGACGGACGCCTCGGGCCGACTCGGTCTCGACCCCGTCCTGATCGCCGCCCCCACCCTGGCCCTCTGCGCCGGCACCCTGCTGGTACTGCGGCTGCTGCCGTTCGCCGCCCGGCTCGGCAGCCGACTGGCCGCCCGTGGCCGCGGTCTGGCACCAGCCCTGGTCGGCTGGCAGCTGGCCCGCCGCCCCGGCCGGGCCACCGGCCCCGTCCTGTTGCTGGTGCTGTCCGTCTCCACCGGTGTGCTGGCGCTCGGCCAGCACAGCACCTGGTCCGCCTCCCAGCACGACCAGGCCTCCTTCGCCACCGCCGACGGCCTGCGGATATCCGCCTCGGAGACGGCCCCGATGGGACAGGGCGGCCGTTACGGCTCCCTGCCCGGAGGCGACCGGCTGATACCCGTGACCCGCGAGGAGCGGAGGCTGCCCGACGGCAGCACCGGGCACCTGCTCGCCCTGGACGCCGCCGGGTTCGCCGACCGCGTCCCGGTCCGTTCCGACCTGCTCGACGGGAAGAGCCGCCAGGAGGTGTTCGCCCCGCTCGCCCAGCCCGCGCCCACCGGGCCACAGGCCGGTCTGCCGCTGCCCGGCCACCCGCTGCGTATCGAGGCCGACATCAACATCAGCCCGAGCAAGCCGTCGGACGAACACCCGCAGCTCTGGGCGCTGATCCGCGACCGCTTCGGCAGCACCTACCGCATCATGCTGTCCGGCGTTCCCGCCGACGGCGACGCCAAGGTCACCGCGGACCTCACCGCGCTCACCGACGCCCCGCTCGGCTCCGCCGCAGCGCCGCTCACCCTGTCCGGCGTGGTCGTCGGGTTCGACGCGCAGTACGGCGGTGCGCTCCACGGCAAGCTGACCGTCCGCCGGATCGCCGTCGCCGACACCGCGACCGGCCCGGCCACGGTGGTTCCCGTACCGGCCGACCTGACCTGGAGCGCCAGCGCCTTCGTCCAGGACGGCCCTCCCCTCTCCGCCGTCCTGCCCACGGAGACCGGCGGCCAGCAGCTGTTCAAGCTCGAGTACGTGCCGGGCAGCCTGTCCGCCCGCAGCCAGCGCGTCACCGTCGTTCCCGCCGGTGCCCCCGCTCCGGTGGAGGTCCCAGGCGTCGCCACCCACGCCTATCTGGCCGCCGTCGGCTCGGCCGTCGGCGAAACCATCCGCGTTCCCCTCGGCAGCGCCGACCTGCCGGTCAAGATCACCGCCGCGGTCGAGGCGCTGCCCGTGGCGGGCACAACGGCGCTTGCCGTCGACCTCGCCACCGCCGGCCGCTTCCTCGCCGCCGGGGGCAAGGAACTACCGGGACCCACCGAGTGGTGGCTGCCCGCCACCGGCCCGGACGACCGGACACCTGGCGAGGCCGCCGCCGTGCTGCGGACCACCCCCGGTGCACAGAACCTGCAGCTGCGGGACGAGGTGGCCGACGATCTGCTCAGCGACCCGCTCAGCGCCGCCCCGCAGAGCGCGCTCGCCGCCATCGCCCTGGTCACCGCCGTCCTCGCCTCGATCGGCTACGCCGCCGCCTCGGCCGCCTCCGCCCGCGAGCGCTCCGGCGAGTTCGCGGTGCTGCTCGCCATCGGCACACCCCGGCGGTGGCTGCGACGGACGGCCGCCGCCGAACAGGCCCTGCTGGTGGGACTCGGAAGCGTCGTCGGCCTCGGCCTCGGCGCCCTGATCGTCCAGCTGATCGTCCCGCTCGTGGTGCTCACCCCCGCGGCCCGCAGGCCGGTGCCCGAAGTCCTGGTCGACCTGCCGTTCGGCTGGGCCGTGCTGCTCGCGGGCGCGATCACCGCCGTTCCCCTGTTGTCGGCCTTCGTCAGCGGACGCCGTCGTCGAGACGTGGCCGCCCGGCTGCGGCACGTGGAGGAGATGTGACCAGCCCGGCCGGTACCGGCGCGCCCGCCCCCGCCGACGCCCACCCGAAGACCGACTACCGCCCCGCGCCCTGGGTGCGCACCCGGCTGCGTTCGGCGCCGCTCGCCGCACTGCTCATGGCGGCGCTCGCCTTCGGCACCGTTTTTCTGGCCGTCGCGTTCCCACGAGTGCTCGACCGGGGGAACGACGACGCGCTGCGCGAGTTGCTGCGCAGCCGCGGCCCGGGCTGGACCAGCATGGTCGCCACCTCGAACCACCGTTTCGGCACGGCGGACCTCGACCAGGTGGCGGTGAAGCTGGCCGCCCGCACGGGAAAGACGTTTCACTACGAGTCGAGCGGCCTGGTCTACGGCGTGCGCAGCAACACGACACGCCCGCTGGTCAATCCCGGACTCGCCAAGATCGACGAGGCGGCGACCAAGCTCAACCTGCTCTATCTGAACGGCCTCACCGAGCACGCCACCCTGGCGTCGGGCCGATGGCCCGGCGGGGGCACCGAGACCGGACCGGTCCCGATCGCACTCAGCACCAACGCCGCCGCCACGATCGGCGCCAAGCTCGGCGACATCCTCGAGACCGGCGGCCCCGAGGAACCCCAGGCCGAGCTGGTCGGCCTGTACACCCCCAACGACCTGCACGACCCCTACTGGACCGATCTGTCCTGCGCCGAAGCCGCCTGCCTGTCCACCAAGGGCGGCTGGCAGACCGCCGGTGTCGTCGGCGGTGACGCTCTGTCCCGGATCGAGGTGTGGGGGTACGGAGCGGTGGACTTCTGGCGGATGCCCGTCGACACCGCCGCCCTGCGCGCCGATCTGCTGCCCGAGACCAACGCGGAGGTCGCCTCCTTCCTGGCCGGCCCCACCGGCGTGGGGCTGGCCGTCTACACCGGCCGACAGGACCTGGCCATCAACTCCACGTTGCCCCAGCTGTTCAAGCAGGCCACCGCCCAGCAGGCCGCCGCCGCTCCGGTCGCCGCGATCGGCCCGGCCGGCCTGGCCGGAGTCGCCGCCGTGGTGCTCTGCCTGGCCGCCGCTCTCACCGCCGACCGGCGCGCCGCCGAACTACGGCTGCTCCAGGCCCGCGGCGGATCGCGCGGAGGTGTGCTGCTGCGCCTGCTCGGTGAGGGCGCGGTGGTCCTCCTGCCCGCCGCGGCGGTCGCGACGGCGCTCGCCCTCGTACTGTTTCCCACCCCGCGCTGGACCGGCGCCGTCCTCGCGGGCCTCGCCACCACCCTGCTCGCCCTGCTGAGCTTCCCGGTCCGCGCGTCCGTGCTCTGGTCCGCGCCGCGTGCCCTCGGAGGACGGCGCCGGCTGGTCGCCGAGTCCGCCGTCCTGGCCGTCACCGTCGCGGCCGTGCTGGCGGTCCGGCGACACGGGGTCGCCCCGCCCGGGGAGGGCCTGGACCCGCTGCTGGTCGCCGCTCCGCTCCTGCTCGCCCTGACCGGCGGACTGCTGCTCGCCCGGCTCCAGCCGCTGCTGGTCGGAGCGCTCGCCCGGCTGGCCGGCCGTCGCCCCGGGCTCGTCGGATTCCTCGGTCTGGCCCGCGCCGCCCGTGGCACCGGCGGCCGCACGGGCCCCCCGATGCTGCCGCTGCTCGCGCTGCTGCTCGCGGTCACCACCGCGGGCTTCGGGGCCACCGTGCTGGACACGATCGACAGCGGACGGCTGCGTTCCGCCCGGATCGCCACCGGCGGCGACGCCTCCCTCGCCGTACCGATCGGCGTCAACCTGTCGCCCGGCTTCCTTGCGGCGGCGGCCGCGCTGCCCGGAGTGCGGACGGCCGTGCCCGCCTACACCGAGTCCGAGGGCTTCCTCCTTGGTACCGGTGACGGGTCCACCCGGACCACCGTGGTGGTCGTCGAGCCCGAGGCGTACGCCGAGCTGTCCCGCACCGTCGGGCGCGGCGAGTTCGACCCGGCCGTGCTCGCGGGCGGAACCGGCGGCGCCGACTCGCCCGTTCCGGCCCTCTTCAGCACCGAACTCGCGAAGAAGGGCATGGACGGTAACCACCGTCTGCGCCTGCCCAACGGTGGCGAACTCGTCACCACCGCGGCAGGAACGGTCGACGGCACGCCCGCGCTCCCGGGCCTGGGCCGACGGTTCGTCGTGCTGCCGGCCGGACCGGCGGTCGCACGGGTTCCCGAACTCGGCCACCTGAATGTCTGGCTCGCCACGGGCGACGTGGACGAGCGGCAGCTGAAGGGACTGGTGCGCACGCTGGCGGCCTCGATCAAGGAGGGCGCCGCGGCCGCGGCGGACTGGTCCCAGGCGGTGGCGCCTGCCTCGTCGCCCACCTCCGGTTCTGCCAAGCCGTCGGTGCCCGCGTCGTCCGCGCCGGCCCCGGCGTCCACGTCGGCGTCCTCCGCGTCCGCCCCGGCCCCCGCGAGCGCCGACCCCGACGCCGTACCCAACGGCTACCTGGTGAAGACCAGCGCGACCGTGGCCGCCGAACTCGCCGCCGACCCGCTCCAGCGCTCGGCGAGCCGGCTGTTCTGGGTCGCCGTGATCGGCGCCGCCGCCTTCGCCCTCCTCGCCGTGCTGCTGACGCTGCTTCGCGCCGCCCCCGAACGCGTCGCCCTGCTCGCCAGGCTGCGCACCATGGGCCTGCGGCCCCGGCAGGGTCTGGCGTTGATCGTCGCCGAGACACTGCCGCAGACCCTGGTCGCCGCCTTCGGCGGCGGACTGGTCGCCCTGGCCGCGGTCGCCCTGCTCGGGTCGGCGTTCGATCTGTCGGTGCTGATCGGCGCGGACGTCCCGGTCGGCCTGCGGCTCACCGTGATGCCCGTTCTGGTGCAGACACTCGGCCTGGCCGCCCTGGTGTCCGTCGGCGTACTGGCCGAGGCGTTCGTCTCCGGCCGGCGCCAGATCACCACCGAACTGCGGGCGGGGGACCAGCGGTGACCACCACCCCAGAGACGCCATACCCGGACGGTACGGGAATCAGCTCGCGGCAACCGCGACCAGGAGCGCGCCCAGGCGCAGCGGTGACAGGAGACCAGTGGTGAACAGCGCCCCCCAGACCCGGCCGGACGGCCAGACCCCCACCTTTCAGGAGCTCCAGGACCAGGCACGCGCCGCCGCGGCACCGAAGGCGTACGGCGCGGGCGCGGCCATCGTCTGCGACCGTCTGGTCCGTATCTTCAGCGCCGAGGGAATCGAGGTGCAGGCGCTCCAGGGGCTGGAGCTGACCATCCGGCAGGGCGACCTGGTGGCTCTGGTCGGTGCCTCCGGCAGCGGCAAGTCGACCCTGCTCACCATTCTGGCCGGGCTCGACGTCCCGACCGCCGGCAGCGCGGCCGTGGCCGGCTGCGAGCTGCTGGACATGTCCCCCCGTGAACGCCTGCGCTACCGCCGTGAGGTGGTCGGCTTCATCTGGCAGCAGACCGCCCGCAACCTGATGCCCTTCCTCACCGCCGCCGAGAACGTCGCGCTGCCGATGCAACTGCGCGGCCGCCGGGGCGGGCCGGGCGGGGCGAAGCAGCAGGCCGCCCGGGTGGCGGAGCTGCTGGAGGCGCTGGAGATCGGCCAGCTCGCCCACCGCCGCCCCGCCGAGCTCTCCGGCGGACAGCAGCAGCGGGTCGCCATCGCCGTGGCGATGGCCAACAACCCGCCCGTCCTGCTCGCCGACGAGCCGACCGGCGAGCTCGACTCGGAGACCGCGGCCACCATCTTCGAGGCGTTCCGCACCGTCAACCGTGAACTCGGCACCACCGTCGTCATCGTCACCCACGACCCGATGGTGGCGGGTGAGGTGCGTCGCACGGTCGCCATCCGGGACGGCCGGACCAGCAGCGAGGTGCTGCGCCGCACCATCACCGACGAACACGGCGAGGAGTCGATCAACGAGCGCGAGTACGTGATGCTGGACCGCACCGGCCGGGTGCAGCTGCCGGTCAAGTTCCTGGAGGCGCTCGGCATGGAGCACCGGGTCGCCGTCGATCTGGCCGCCGACCACATCGCCGTCAGCCCGGACGACCTGGCCGGCCACGGAGCGGACGGGCACTGAGACGGGCAGCCGCCGGTACGGGCGTGCGGCACTGATGCGGCGGGCGGACGGCCCTGGGCATCCTCGGGGCGGGTGGCGATGGGATGCTGAGGCCGACGTTCCGGGTGAGAGGTGCCGCATGAGCAGCCGAGTGAGGGTGCTGAGGAAGCAGAACCGGCTCAGCCTGGAGGCGCTGGCGGCGCGGGTCGGGGTGACCAAGAGCTACCTCTCCAAGGTGGAGCGCGGTCTCAGCGACCCGTCGATCTCGACCGCGCTGAAGCTCGCGCACGCGTTGAACGTCGATGTCAGCCGGCTGTTCTCGGACGAGGTGGAGCCCGAGTTGGTCACCGTGGTCCGGGCCGGCGAACGGACACCGATGGCGGGCGGGGCCGGCCCCGGCGCCCCGCACTACGAGGGCATCGCGACCGGCCTCAGCGGCAAGCGGATGGTGCCGTTCATGATGTACCCGCGGATCGAGCCGGCCGACTCGCCGTTCAAGTCCCATGCGGGTGAGGAGTTCTTCTTCGTCCATGCCGGGACGGCCGAGCTGGGGTTACCCGAACGGACCGTCCGGCTCGGCCCGGGCGACAGCGTCTACTTCGACTCGGCGCTCCCGCACCGCTGCCGGAGCACCGGCGCCGAGCCGGCCGCGATCCTGGTGGTGATCCACGACGATCCGGCCGGCCCGGCGGACCGGGTGCCGACGCTGCCCTGACCGCCCGTCAGCGTGCGGTCGTCGGCAGCAGGCCGGCCAGGAGACCGGCCCGGTCCCGGTCCAGTGGCAGCAGCGGGTGGCGCGGCTCGCCGACGTCCAGACCGCGCAGCGCGAGGCCGGCCTTGACCGTGGCGGGGAGCCCGCCGCGAACCGGGCGCGTCGTGCGTAGTAGCCGAAGGAGGCCTGGCCGCGCTTGGGCGTGGAGATCCCTCCTTCGTGCGGGAACGCCGGGGAGCGGTGCGCCGCAGGGCGTGCGGCGTCGCCGGTGCCGCACGCCGAAGCACGTGAGGAGACGTTGTCTACTTCAGGACACCTTGTGTTCTTGCGTCGAGCCGTCAACTACCGTCGCCCGTACGCTGGATCAGTCCGCTGTGCTCGGCCTCCTCCCGGAAGTCGTCCCGGGGCGCGCCCCGGTCGCCGCGGTCACGGCGGTCGCCCCTCGCCGCGGCGGTGCAGAGGGCGAAGACGAGCAGGGCGCCGGCCGCCACGGCGAGGATGCCGAGCGCGGTCAGGACGCGAAGCCAGGTCACGGAGGGCGCCTCCCGGGGGCGGTGCAAGGGAGCGTCGCCGGGAATATCGGCAGACCGGCCCGCACGGTCGAGTGTCCACGGACGGCTCCGCGGAACGCCCGCCGCACGGGGGAGCGCGCACGCGGGCGGGCGAAGCGCCAGAGGCGCGCGAAGCCTCACCGCGCGCCCCTGAGGTGCCCGCCGGCGGCCGCCGGTTCTCTAGGGCTTGTCGCCCGCCGTCGCCGCGCCTCCGACCTGCGCCCGCAACGCCGCGAGGTCCGGCTTCCCGGTCTCGCTCAACGGAATGCCCGGCAGGACCAGGATCGTCGACGGATCACAGAGCGGCCCGCTGCGTTCGAGCACCCACCGGTGCAACTCGGCCGCCGTGACCGTCGCCCCGGGCTCCGTGGTCACGGCCGCGTGCACCCGCTCCAGCCGGTCCCGGCCGGTGGTGGAGAACATCACCGCCTGGCGCACCCGAGGGTGCGCCAGCAGCGGCTGCTCGACATCCCGGGGAAACACGTTGTGCGCGTCCACGACCGCCATCGCCTCCCGTCGACCGGTCACCGTCAGATACCCGGCCGCGTCCAGGAAGCCCAGGTCGCCGGTGTGCAGCCAGCCGTTTCGCAGCACCCGCGCCGTCAGCTCCGGATTGCGCCAGTACCCCGACATCGCCGTCGGAGTCCGTGCGCAGATCTCCCCGGTCCGGCCGGGCGGCAGCGGCCGGTCCTCCTCGTCCAGGATCCGTACCTCGGTGTCCGGGAAGGGGCGTCCGGCGGTGGTCAGCAGCCCCGGGGCGAGATGTTCGTCCGGCGTGAGCCGGGTGACCGGCCCGCACTCCGTCAGGCTGTACGTCTGGTGCAGCACCCGCCCGATCCGGCGGGTCGCCTCCGCCAGCCGCTCCGGCGACGGCAGGCAGCCGGTGTACGTGACCCGGCGCAGACTGCCGAGGTCGGTCCGGCCCAGCCCGGGGTGGTCCAGCACCTGGTAGAGCAGATGCGGCGGCAGGTACGCCCGCGACACCCGGTACCGCTCGACCGCCGCCAGTACCGCCCCCGCCGCGAACCCGTCCTGCAGCACCACCGAGCCGCCCGCCGCCAGCGCCAGATCCGCCGTGGTGCCGCCCCCGTGGCAGAGCGCCGTGCAGAGCAGGAAGGCGGACGCGGCCACCAGCGGCGGCCGGGGCGGACGGGCGAAGTGGCGCAGCACGCCCTTCGGCCGCCCGGTCGAACCGCCGGTGAACCGCACCGCCATGACGTCGCCCGGCCGGTATCCGGGCGCCAGCGGCGCCGGCGAGAGCGGCGCCGCCAGCCCCAGCAGATCCTCCCCGAGCGGGGTCGGGCCCAGCGCCAGCAGGACCGCCCCGGGCAGCGCCCCGGCGATCCGGCCCGCCGCCGCGCCGAACCGGTCCGGGTCGAAGACCAGCGCGGCCGTCTGCGCCTCCTCGGCCATCGCGACCTGGTCCGCCACCGGGCGGTCCGTGTACAGCATCGCCACCCGGCAGCCGATCTGGTTCGCCGCCAGCCGCACCAGCACCGCTTCCGGCCGGTTCCCGGACAGGACCGTCACCCCGTCACCGGGCCCGAGGCCGACGGCGAGCAGCGCCCGCGCCGTCCGGTACACGTCGTCCAGACACTCCTGCGCCGTCAGTGCCCGCTCCCCGTACCGGATCGCCACCCGCCCCGGATCCCGCGCCAGTCCCTCCAGCACCATTCCGGTGAGCGTCGCCGCCCCGGATCCCGCGCCCGCGTCCGGCCCGGCCGTTCCCAGCGTCCCCGTCACGTCACGCCCTCCACCGATCCCGATACGCCATGCCGACTCCGGCTCCCGCACCGATGCCGACGCCATTGCCCGAACGCCAAATTCTGACGGTCCATCACATCGGCGCCCACCCTAGGGCACTCGGTGGCGGGGTCCGGACCGGCTGCTCCCCGGTCCGGCGGCAGTTGTTATCGTTCCGGGTCGGGCACGGACGGGGATGAGTGAGCACAATGGACAGGCCGACCACGCGGGGCGGGCAGACCGCGGTACGCCAGGGCGCGCAGGCGCGGGGCGCGGAACAGGGGGCGCAGGCCGGGATGGAGCCGCGAGGCCTGGTCGACCTGCGGGGCGCTGCCGGGGCGCCGTTCACCGCCCACTACCCGGCGGACGCCGTCGTGGTCGTCTCGGGCCTCCCCGGCAGCGGCAAGAGCACCCTGCTGCACCGTTGGTCCGCCCAGGCTCCCGAGGCGGCCACCGTCGACCCGCGCGCCGTCCACGAGGCCTGTGAGGCGGTGATGCCCGCCCGCCTGCCGTACGCGGTCTACCGGCCGTGGGCCCGCCTGGAGCACTTCCGCCTGCTGCGCGCCACCGTCCGGCGGGGCGGGCCGCTGCTGGTCCACGACTGCGGCAGCCGAGCGTGGATGCGCCGCTGGCTCTCCCGTACGGCCGCCCGGCAGGGGCGGACGCTGCACCTCGTCCTGCTCGACGTCGGCGCCGAGACCGCCCTCGCCGGCCAGCGGGAGCGCGGTCGCTGGGCCTCGCGCCGGGCCTTCGCCCGCCATCGCCGAGGGCTCGACCGCCTCCTGGCGGCGTTCACCCGGCACGCTCGCGGCGCCGCCCCCGCACCCGCGCCGGAGGCCGTCTCCGTCCTCCTGCTCGACCGCGTCTCCCGCGAACGTGCCGTCGCCATCCGGTTCGGCCCGGCCCCGCAGGACGGGTGAGGCGGCGTCGGCCCACCGGTGGGCCCGGTCGACGCCCGTGACGGGCCGGGGTTCCGTACGGGGGAGACTGGGGCAGGAGTGACACGCGAAGCTGATCCGCACGCAGAGAGGTTGTCCCGCATGCCCGGCAGCATCACCACCGAGAGCCCCTGGTTCCGCCGCTTCCATCCTGTCGACACCGCGCCCGCCCGGCTCGTCTGCTTTCCGCACGCGGGCGGGTCGGCGAGCTACTTCCTCGACTACTCCGCCGCGCTCTCGCCGTACGCCGATGTGCTCGCCGTCCAGTACCCCGGCCGGCAGAACCGGTTCGGCGAGCCGGGGATCGACTCGGTGGACGTCCTGGCGGAGCGGGTGTACGAGGCACTGCTGCCCTGGGCGGACCGGCCGCTGACGTTCTTCGGGCACAGCATGGGCGCGGCCGTCGCCTTCGAGGTCGCCCGCTGCTTCGCCCGCGACGGTGCGCCGGGACCGGTTCGGCTCGTCGTCTCCGGCGGTCGTGCTCCCTCCCGGCCCCGGGACTCGGCCGTCCACCGGCTGCCGGACGCCGAACTGCTCGCGGAGCTGGCCAGGCTGGGCGGCACCGACGAACGGGTGCTGGCCGACCCGGAGTTGCGTCTGATCATCCTGCCGTCGCTGCGCAGCGACTACACCGCCATCGAGACGTACCGGTGCGCGCCGGACGCCGTGGTGCCGCAGCCGATCACCGCCCTGGTCGGGGACGCGGATCCGCGGGCCACCCTCGACGAGGTCCGTGACTGGGCCCGGCACACCACCGCCGCCTTCGACCTGAAGGTCTTCCCCGGCGGTCACTTCTACCTGGCCGACCAGCGGCCCGCCGTGCTGGACGTGCTGGCCGCCCACCTCGGCGGCTGACCGGGTCTCGGGGAGGGCGGGGAGCCGGGGGCCGGCGCCGGGGCCGGGGCCGGCCGGGGTGGTCGGCCCCGGCCGACATCGAAAGTTGACACGTTTGTGACAAGCGGTCGCGCGTAAAGCCTTCCCCAAGTGTGCCGCGTTCTGGCATGTTGCGTTCAACCCCGTGCGTACCCCCTCGCGCACGGGTTGATCGGAGGACGCACATGTCACCCCTGATATCCCGGCGGCTCGGCCGACCGGTCGCCGCGCTCGCCTTCCTCACCGCCGTGGCGCTGGCCGCTCCCGGGTCGCTCGCCACCGCCGCCCCCACAACTCCCGGCGGTTCCAAGGGCGCTGTCGTCGCCTCCGCGGTCACCGCTCCGGGCGCCGCCGCCGGCTGGGTGGCGGGGACCCGGGCCTACCTGGTCATCGGCGCGCCGGGCGACACCACCGCCGCCAAGGCCGCGGTCACCGCCAACGGCGGCACGGTCTTCGCGAGTTACGACGCGATCGGCGTGGTCGTCGCCCACTCGGCGTCCGCCTCGTTCGCCGTCACCCTGCGCGCTGTCGCCGGCATCCAGCAGGTCGGAGCGACCCGGACCTCCGACGTTCCGGCGGACGCCTACAACCCGGCGCTGCCCGCCAACCCCGCGCAGGCGACGACCACGCTCACCGAGTCCAACCGCTGGGACATGACCCAGATCAAGGCCGACCGGGCGTGGGCCGTGACGACCGGTTCGCCCACCGTCAAGGTCGGGGTGCTGGACACCGGCGTGGACGACCAGCACCAGGACCTCGCGCCAAACTTCGACGCGGCCGACTCGGTGTCCTGCGCGTACGGGAAGCCGGACACCCGTACCGGGGCCTGGCGGGACGTCGACACCCACGGCACACACGTCGCGGGCACCATAGCGGCGGCGAAGAACGGCAAGGGCGTCGTCGGCGTCGCACCGGGCGTGAAGATCGCGTCGGTGCGGATAGCCGAACCGAGCAGCACCCTGTTCTTCGCCGAGAACACCGTCTGCGGCTTCGTCTGGGCCGGTGACCACGGCTTCAAGGTGACCAACAACAGCTACTACACCGACCCGTGGGCCTTCAACTGCCCGAACGACCCCGACCAGGCGGCCATCATCGAGGGCGTCAGGCGCGCCCAGGAGTACGCCGAGGGCAAGGGCTCGCTGCAGGTCGCGGCGGCCGGGAACTCCAACTACGACCTCGCCAACAAGACCACCGACACCACGAGCCCCAACGACTCGGCCCCGGTCACCCGGACCATCACCAACGCCTGCCTGGACATCCCGACCGAATTCCCGGGCGTGGTGACCGTCGCCGCGATGGGCAGCGGCAGCGTCAAGGCCTCCTACTCGAACTACGGCAAGGGCGTCATCGACATCGCGGCACCCGGCGGGGACGGTGCCAACGGCGTCTACTCCACGCTGCCCGGCGGCCGTTACGGGACCAAGAGCGGCACCTCGATGGCCTCACCGCACGTCACCGGCGTCGCCGCGCTGATCGCGAGCACCAACCCGGCCCTCACCCCGGCCGACATCCGGGCCCGCCTCGCCGCCCAGGCCGCCGATGTGGCCTGCCCGGTCTCCGACAGCCGTTGCACCGGCACCACCGCGAACAACGCGTTCTTCGGCGAGGGCCAGGTGGACGCGTTGAAGGCGGTCGGCGGCAGTACTCCGACGCCCGGCGCCTACTTCGAGAACCTGAACGACGTCGCGATCGGCGACAACACCACGGTGGAGAGCCCGATCACGGTGTCGGGCGTCAGCGGCAACGCCCCCGCGGCCCTCAAGGTCGGCGTGGACATCAAGCACACCTACCGCGGCGACCTGGTGATCTCCCTGGTCGCCCCCAACGGCACCGTCTACCTCCTGGAGGACTTCCCGAACGGCGACAGCGCCGCCAACGTCGCCAGGACGTACACCGTGAACGCCTCCGCGAGCGTGGCGGCCGGCATCTGGAAGCTGCGGGTGCGCGACGGCGCCTCGGGTGACGCCGGCACGATCGACGCCTGGAACCTCACCTTCTAGTAGTGCTTTGTCAGGTGGTGTCGTAGGTCTGCCATGGGATGGGTTGTCGGCATGTGGGGCAGGTGCCGGTCCAGGTGGCGATGAGGTGTTGGAGGAGGTCCAGGGCCTGGTAGAAGGTCAGGCCCTGGCCAGGGCTTTGGGGAGGGCCCGCTGTTCGGTGAGGAACAGGTGGGCGGCGCTGACGAGGGTGACGTGGCGGTGCCGGCCGATGCAGGAGCGGCCTTCGAAGTGGTCCAGGCCCAGGCGGGTCTTCAGCTCGCGGTAGTCGTGTTCGATCCGCCAGCGTGACTTCGCCAGCCGGACCAGGTCCTTGGCGGGGATGTCGGCGGGCAGGTTCGAGATCCAGTACCTGACCGGTTCCGCCTCGTTCTCCGGCCGCTGGGCGATCAGCCAGGTGAGGGGGATCGTGCCGTCGTGGGCCGGCCTGGGACGCCGCCCGGCGGGCCGGATGCGCAGGAGGACGAAGTGCGAGCTCATCGCGGCTTTGGAGCCCTTGCGCCAGGTCACGCTCCGCCCGGCCCGGCGTCCGGCGGCCAGAACGTGTTCGCGCGGGGAGACCGGGCGGGAGCGGTGGCGTGGCAGTGGCCGCGGACCGAGGCCTCCGTAGGGCGGCCGGTACGGTTCGGCGTCCTCGCTGTGGGCGGTCATCTCGCCCTTGGCCTGCAGTACGTAGGCCAGGAAGCGGTCCTCCAGGCCGTGACGGAAGTCGGCGTTGGCGCCGTAGGCGGTGTCCGCGACCAGCACGGCGGGCCGCAGCCCCGTGCCCGCGAGCTCGTCGAGCATGTCCAGCGCCAGACGCCGTTGGGAGCCACTGATCGGGTGGCCTGGTGGGCGTGGGCGGAGTGTCCGTAGGGACTGGGGTGGGGGCGTCGGTAGCTTGTGATCGCAGGCTCGGGTCGCCTCCCTGACAAGTCGCGGCCAGGGCCTCGCTCCTGGACGCGCCGGAGGGCTGGTGTCCGCGTACTCGTTGAAGTGCTCAGCCGGGTACGGATAAACGGGGTCTGTCGCAATCGGTGTGACAACGACTGGCCAGTCGATCAGCCGTGTGACCGTCGATCTGGCGCTGGCGGGCCCGGCTATGAAACGATCAGCCGTCGCTTCAACAGGTGCCGCCGGGGCACCCGAGGTCCAACGGGCCGAACCAGCGGGAGTAAGAGGCGGTGCAGGCGGCAACGTATGCGTGGCGCGCGATCAGCGCCCTGAGTAGACCCTGCTGGACCCCGGTGCTCGGTCGAGCCTTCCCTCTGCCAACCATGCCGTTGCGCCAGGTCAGGACATCAGAGGGCGGTTCGAGAGTTGATGTCCGTTTCGAGTTGAGGTTGGGGAGAGGGCTGCTGGCTGCGGGGGTTCGGTCGGCTACTGCTTCTTGGTGAA
>NZ_JBIVRD010000019.1:0-73598 GCF_044755565.1 Kitasatospora sp. NPDC092286
AGGCCCCACTTTCATGCCCGGCCGACCAGAAGATCACCCGACCGAGTCGGCAGACTCGAACTCACGCCCACCAGGATCGATAGAGCAACGGCTAGCAAGGATCACAGAGGGCGACGTGTTTTACGTCCAGTCGTAAATCAGCGCACCCACACATGCGGCAGGACAGCCTAGTTTGTCAGGTGGTCGAACTCGCCTGCCTTGATGCCGCGCAGGAAGGCGCGGAGCTTGTCGGGGGTGGTGGTGATGATGGTGTCGGGGTCGTCGCTTTCGCGGAGCTTGATGGCGCCGTCGGGGGCTGCGGCGAGGCAGATGCAGTTGACCGACTCGGAACTGTAGCTGGACTTCTGCCAGTTGAGAGCTGACATGGCGCTTCCTCTCAGGTGTCCTTTTCGATACGGGCAATGAGATCACGTGACTTCGGGGGGCTGAGGGTGCAGGCTTCCATGAGGTCCAGAACCTTCTGATACTTCACCAGTTGCGCATGGGCGTCAAGGAACTCGGAGCCGTGATACGTATCGAGCTGCACGGTGTCGAGTTGGGGCACGGGTGCGGAGCAGTAGACGATGGACTGCCCGGAGCCGGGGAGCGTGCCCGCACCGAAGGGGATCACGAGAACCGAGACATTCTCGCGGGTGCTCACCTCGATGAGGTGCCTGTGTTGTGCGCGGGCCACTGCCGGCCCGCCGAACCCCATCCGCAGGGCTGCCTCATGGACAATCGCCGTGAGCGGGATCGCCTGTCGGCTGTAGAGGACTGCCTGCCGTTTCATCCGGTACGACACCCGGTGCTCCACGTCGTGCGGCGCCAGAGGCGGTACGGCGTTGCTGGCGAGTGCACGTGCCTGGTCGACGGTCTGGAGCAGGCCGGGGATGTGAATCACCGAGGCGATGCGCATCGCCGTGGTGTGGTGTTCCGTTTCGGCAAGATCGAGCATGTTTGGCGGCAGGATGTCGCGATACTCCTCCCACCACCCTCGGGTCCGCCTGCCGGTCATGCCGGCGAGAGCGTCGATCAGGTTCTGGTCTGTGCATGTGTAGGCGCGAGCGAACGTGCGGACGCGCTCCGCGCTCACCGCGTACCGGCCCGCTTCGATTCGGCTCATGTGGGCCTGGTTCACTCCGAGGCGTGCGGCGGCGGCAGTTGAGCTGAGCCCGGCGTTCTCGCGGAGTTTGCGCAGCTCAAGTCCGAGCCGCTGCTGTCGCAACGTTGGGGTGCCGCTCGCTGTCATCGTGCTCCCTCTCATCTCTCACTTACAGCACGCAAACCTTCGATTCCCAGCATGGCATTTCTATCATGATGGCGCTACGGTATGACACGGTTCACTTACTGCAAGTGATGAATCTTGGCTCAGTCACGCCTCCAGGCAGGAGACTTCCATGACCGCTGCGCCCTCGCAAAACCCCCGCCCTGCCACCCGTCTGTGGGCGACGCCTGTGCCCTTCGACCAGGAGCTGTGCGGGCTCGTGCTCGATACCGCGCCCCGGCTTTTCGCCGTCGTCCAGGTGTGCGGTAACGGCCGCGCGGACGCTGACGGATGGGTCGTGGCCTGGGGGCTCGCCGACGGTGACGGGTCGACCTACGTGGTCGGCGTCGACGGGCAGACGCGGATGACCGTCGCGTCGCCCGAGCGCGCCGTGCACCTGTTCACGGGGCAGCCGGGTATCACCGCGAGATTGGTGTGGCTCGCACAGCCGGCCGCTGCTGCGCTCGACCGGGCCGAAGCCGCCTGAACTCGCTTGCCTGCGCTGCCCGGTTGCCTCGGTTACTGAGCCGTGAGGACCGGTTGCCGCGGCGATCGTTCGTCGGTGGTCGGCGATAGCATCCGGTTCGGCGTGAACGGTACTGGCGAGACAGCAGGAAGTGGAACCGCCGTGGGCTTCGCTACGCGTGACATGCTTGCTGCAGTGACCGGGAGCTTTCTCATGTACTCGGCGCTCGGCGAGAGGTTCCGTACGCGGCATCCTGATCTTGCCGGGCGCCTTCAGATGTCGGCCTCCCCTGCGCCGCACCTGTCGGTGCCGCTGACCGGTGGCGTTCCGTGGTCCTTGCCCAGCTGCGTTTCGCCAAGCCGTATGACCACACCCCGGTCTGGGCGGTCGTGGGGCCGGACACCTCCGAGCCGCCTCGCATCTGGTGGGGCACCACGGACACCGACGTCCTTGTGGACGCAGGGCTGTCGCCGAGCTCGAACGCGGTGAGGAGCGGAGCCCCTGGAGGTGGGACGAGCCCGAGACCGGCGAGATCGTGGCAATCGGCTCCATAACACTCGGTGCTACCCTCGGCGGGCCGGGCGACATCCTGTGACCAGCACCGCTGCAGTACCGGCCGGTTGCCGCGCTGCCGCGACCCACGACGGCGCTCGCAGGCACTCTGACCTTGGACTTTACCCTCGGGTCGTGATCAGCCCTGGAGGGCTTGCAACGGGGGTTCTTCTCTGCGGTGTCCACCCGCAGAACCCAGTCGTGATCAGCCCTGGAGGGCTTGCAACGTGACCCGAACGTCCAGCGATGCAGGAAGGGCGCGAGTCGTGATCAGCCCTGGAGGGCTTGCAACCCGCGGCCCGTCCGCGTTTGCACACCCGGCCGGAGCGTCGTGATCAGCCCTGGAGGGCTTGCAACATCAGACCCTCCGACCTCAATGCGGTGAGGACCTTCTGGTCGTGATCAGCCCTGGAGGGCTTGCAACCCGGGGTGTACACCGCCGAGGAGATGGGGCAGGCGGGTCGTGATCAGCCCTGGAGGGCTTGCAACACTGGCGCCACGGCCGCCGTGAACTGTGCGGGTGGTCGTGATCAGCCCTGGAGGGCTTGCAACCCCCCTGGTACACGTACGAGCTGGCCTGGTGCGTCCGTCGTGATCAGCCCTGGAGGGCTTGCAACGAGATGCCCGCCCACGAGTACCTGGAGCAGCAGGCCCGCGTCGTGATCAGCCCTGGAGGGCTTGCAACGCGAAGGACCTCCGCGACGCCGCGCACGGACCCCTGGTCGTGATCAGCCCTGGAGGGCTTGCAACCCGATGGCGGGGTTGAGCTGGACGACCAGGTGGCTCGTCGTGATCAGCCCTGGAGGGCTTGCAACCTGCGCCTCGGGGTGTCGCCCGGGATGGTCAAGTTCGTCGTGATCAGCCCTGGAGGGCTTGCAACAAACCCGGGTTCGTGCCCTCCCATATGCTGCCCGCTTGATGCCGTCGAGCGGGCTCTCGTCATAGAGGCCGAGCCGGTGGGCGTCGAGGAGGATCGACTTCAGTTTGTCGAAGGCGTTGGGCTGGGGAGCGAGGCCGACGCCGTTGCGCTCCATGGCCTGGATGAAGGCCTCGACGACCTTGTGGTCGAAGGTGCTCATCCGGCGACTGCGGAAGGCGGGTAGAGGTGGTGTTCGAGGAGCGAGTTGAGGTGGTGTCACCGGTATCCAGTTACTCGGGCCCCGAGGACGTCGGCGTCCCGGTCCTGGCCGGTATCGGAAAGTCGGGGATTCGGGTGGGTTGGCACCAGACCGCAGGACCGTGGTCCGGTGCCCGCCTTGGTGTCTCCGAGGTGCTCTGCTGCTGAGCGGGTGAGGGCACCAGGCGGCAGGCCGGTCAGCACGGTGTGCCCAGCGGTGGGCCGAGGATGTGGTCGCGGGCGGCGCGTGCGAGGACGGCCTGGACGTGGGTCGGGATCGCGGCGCGGTTCCAGTGGAAGATCACCATGAGCGCGAGCATGGCGCGCAGTCCTCGTGTCAGTTCGCCCGTGCGGGCGGCTTCGGCGAGGTCGTGGCCGGTCTGCGTGAACGCGGCTGTGCGCTCTTCAAGGAGTTCGAGGGCCTGGCCGGGGGCGGTCATGGCCACGGTGTCCGCTGCCATCAGCCGGCCGATGCTGGACGTCGTCGACGTGATCGACTCGGGTGTGGTGCAGGTGGGCAGTTGGCGCATCTGTGCGACGCGGTCCCACACGTCGCCTTGCTCGGTCCACTCCTGGCCTGCGGCGCGCAGCATCGCGCTGCACAGCAGGATGGACAGTTCCGGGCGTCGCACGGGTATGACCGGTCCGGTCGCGTGGTGGCGCGACAGGGCCTCTCTCAGGATGGCGCGGCTGTCGGTGTGGAAGAGGCGGTGGGCGGCGTCCATTCCTCGCGGGCCGCCGAGGGCGGCGGTCTCGGGTTCGTAGATGCCGTGGGACCAGGTGGTGATCACGCCCTGCTGCTGAAGCGCTGTCAAGGTCCCGGTCAGGGAGGTGCGCAGTCTGGTGGCGGTGGTGGCGGGGCCGGGCTGGAAGCGCAAGCGCCAGACGGGGTGTTTGCGGACGTACCACCAGCTGAGGATGTCACCGCTCGTCTCCGCGTCGCGGAGATAGGGGAACAGCTGGGTGGCGAAGGCGTTCTCGGCGGTGTCCCAGGAGGCCGGCTGCACGAAGAAGTGGACCCAGGTGTCTGCGGGGTTGTCGATGGCGGCGCGTCCGGCCGTGCGGTAGGTCTCGGCGGCCGAGCCGAGCGTGGGTGCCGCCACGCCAACGCGGGCGGCGGCGTCGGCGAGTGGCGTTCCGGTGAGGACCGCGAGTACGGCCTTCTCGATGGCGTCGGGACGGGACGGCATGGGCGTCTTCTCGGGAGGAGGTGGGAGCGGGGGTTCAGGACAGGAGCAGGCAGGCGTCCCAGCCGGTGGCGGGCGAACCGCCCTGCTCGGTGGCGTGCAGGGCGAGGCGGGTTCCGGCGAGGCCGTCGAGGAACCCTGGCTCGCGGGCCGGAGCCTGGTCGTGGAGCAGCGCCCGTAGGGCGGGCAGGTGCGCGGCGAAGTCCCGTGCTCGTGCGGAGTCCTGGGCGACGCGGTGCACGGTGTGGAGCAGGCCGGCCGCACCGTGGCACAGTCCGGCGTCGCAGATCAGGGCGAGCTGGGCCGGGTCGGCGATGCACCGAAGGAGGGCCTGTTCAGCGGCGCGCTTGCGGTGGTCGTCGCCGAGCGCGATGGCGGCGAGCTGTTGTGCGCGAGCCAGACCGGGGGTGCCGTAGCACCAGCTTGGGCGCATCGGACCGTCCTGGAACACGGCGCCGGAGTAGTGCTCGCCGACGGTGACCCACTGCGGCCACCACGGTCCCGTGGCCGCGTCCTGGCGCAGGCCGTCCAGCCACGCCAGGATCCGCCGCATGGCGCCGGTGTGGCCGTCGACCAGAGCCCCGGCGCTCTTGGCCAGGGCCAGGAGCGCGAGCGGGCCGGTGATGCCGTGGGCCAGGCCGACGTTGCCGTGACCGCCGGGGAAGGCACCGGAGGTGCGGCCGGAGGGGTCGTAACGTACCCACCAGCCGGGCAGGTCGCTGCCGGGGATCGGCTGGGTCAGGCGTACGAGGTAGGAGAGGACGTCGTGCAGGGTGTCGCCGTGCGGGTCACGCCGCAGCAGGTAGGCGCCGAGACCGGTCAGCCCGTACAGCAGGTCGTACTCGGAGGCGGTGGTGAGTTCGCCGCGGTCGATGCGGGTGTGGGCGGTGTCGAGGCGGCGCCGGGTCAGGGCGGTGACCGCCGCATCGAGGGTGTGCAGGGTCTTGCGGTGGTGGCCGGTGGTGCCGGCCGCGGTGTGCAGGACGTAGGCGAGGGCCGGGGCTCCGACGAACAGGCCGGCGTCGTCGGAGCCGACGAGCGGGGTGCGGGCGATGCTGGTCAGCCGGTTCCGCACGGTGGCCCAGTCGCCGGTGCCGAGGTGGGCTCGTTCGATGTGCAGGAGGGTGATGCCGACGGCGCCGGTGGCGAGGGCCTGCGCGTGCGGGGGGTTGTCGGGCCCGCCCGGCACCGACGACGACGTGGCCGGCACGGAGTTGGGCGGTTGTGGACGGGCGGTGCGGGGGGTCATCGGAGGGCTCCGTGGGTGCGGGTGGTCCAGGAAAGGGCGGCGGCTCGGGCCAGGCGGTGGCAGGCGCGTTCCGCGTCGGGGTCGATCCCCGCCGCGCGGATGTGGTGCATGTGGAGCAGCGACGCCAGGACGCTGTCCGGGTGTGGGCCGTCAAGGACGGTGAGGCGGCGGCGGTAGGCGTCCAGGGCGGCGCGGCGCCGGGCCCAGGCTTCGGTGATCGAGGTGCCGGTGACGGCTCGCAGCGCTGCCCAGGTGTCGGCGGGGTCTGCGAGGGCGACGGCTTGGGTGAGCAGCGTTCGGTCCGGGGCGGGTGCGGGGGTGCGGGCGACGTTGTCGATGAGCCAGCGCATCCCTGCCTCGGTGCCGCCGAGGAAGCCAGCTGCGATGTCGGTCATGCTCGCCGCGGTCAACGCCGGTGCCCAGAGCTTGCCGGGCCCGGAGTGCTGGAGCTGGGCGAGGACGGCGGCGGAGTCCGCGACGAACATCCACTCCGCGAGGCCGAGCAGCGAGCCCTCGCCGTAGCGGCCGGTCTCGGGCCAGTAGGTGTCCCACTGCACCCGGCCGGTGGCCAGGCCGGCGTCGGCCAGGTCTCGTGCCCAGGCACTGACCCGGAGGGCGACCTCGCCGAAACCGCCGTCGCCGTGGCGGATCCGCAGCCGCAGGTGCGGGTCCGGGTCGCGGTAACGGATGAACCACCACGGCGTGTCGCCCAGGGCAGTGGTCAGGTCGGGCAGGCGGGCCAGCAGGTCAAGGTGGCGGGCCGGGTGGGCGTAGACCTTGGCGTACGCCCACCCGGCACCGGCGGCGCCCGGGGTGCGGCCCGGGGCGGGTGCAGCGGGCCGCTGGGGAACGGGCAGCCGGGCAGGCTCGCGGGTGGAGACGAGCGGGATGACGATCTCGTGCGCGCGGCCACCGATCCAGCCCAGGGCCCCAGGGGCGGGTGCCTCGCGCAGGATCGCTCGGCCGCGCTGGTCGACGTGGGCACGCAGGAGCTGCCGGTGGTGGCGCTCGGCGAGGTCGAGCCGAAGACGACGGTCACCGTCCCCGAGGTCCAAGTGGTCTGGTAGCAGACGCCGTTCTCGCAGCCGGGCGAGCGCGTTGTCCCAGTCCCGCCACGAGGACGCCGCCGGCGGAAGGTCGGCGCTCTCCAGGCACCAGCGGGCCGGGGCGAGGATGCTGCGCCCGTGCCGGACAGCGGGAAGGAATGGCAGCTTCCCGGCGGCCGGTCCCCAGGAGAACGGTGCCAGGACCGCGGTCCGGGCCCGGGGAAGTTCGATGAGGAACCGGGCCAGCGGGTGGGTGAAGTTGCTCAGTTGGACGGCGTTCAGGACGGTGGGTTCGATCGGGCGGCCGGTGGTGCGGGAGACCAGCCACAGGCAACGGGCGTCGCTGGTGACCGCGAGGTCGGTCAGCGGCACGGTGCCCTGGTTGTGTTCGGCGATTGTGATCGTCTCCAGCAGGACGCGGGCGGTGCGGGCGACGTTCTCGGTGCGCACGCGCAGCGGCGGGCTGGAGAGCTGGGCGCGGACGGCGCCGGCGGTGAGCGCCGGAGCCCGGCGCAGCGCGCTGGCCATGCGCCGGCCGTCCGCATCGTCGAAAAGGTGCAGGAACCGGCCGGTTGTGGTGCCCGCGCCGTGGGCGAGGCCGGTGACGACGAGCGTGAACAGTCCGTCGTCCAGCAGGTCCGGTGACTCGCTGTGGAGTTGGAAGCACAGCTCCAGGTGAGCGGGCACCTGCTCGACCGGTCCGGGGACCAGACGCGGCAGCACGTCCGTGACGTCCACCGCCGTCAGGCCGTCGAGAGCGGCCAGCTGCGCGACTTCGAGCAGCGTGGCGTCGCGCTCCTGCATGGCCGGTACGGTGGCCGGCAGCTGGGATCCGCGGTACCCGGCCGGGTAGCCGAGCCCGGTGTCGGGGTTGACCAGCTCCAGCAGCGGGACGTGCGCGCCCATGCCGTACCGCTCCAGGAAGCGGCCGTGGTAGTCCCGCCAGGCGGGCGGGCCCTGTGGGTAGGGACCGGCCAGCGCCAGGGCGGCGGCCGCGCGTTCGGCCTCCAGCGCGACGTTCCTGGGCAGGGCCAGGTCGCAGTCCAGCCGCAGGTCCACCGCCAGCAGCGGCGGGCCGCCGCCCGGGACGGCCGCCATCGCCTCCAGCGTCTCGGCGCGGGTACCGGCCTGGTGGCCCGGGTCCTCGGCGCCATGCCGGACAAGGTGGTCGTGCACGGCGCCGAGCAGGTACACCGTCGGTGCCACGGAGCCGCAGCCGGCGGCGCCGGCGTGCCCGAGCTGGGCCAGGAGATGGCCGAGCGGATCGGGAGCGGTCATCGGCGGCCTCAGCGAGGTGATGAGCACGCGCTGCCCGACCAGTCGCGTGACCATACGGTCGATGGCTCCGCACGGAGCGTCCGGGAACTCAACGCTCACCTTCGCCACCAGCTCCTCGACCAGGACAGCGTCCCGGGCGGCGGCCAGGATCGCCGCGACGGGCGGGGTCCGGCGAACCGACACCTCCTGCGGCGCGCCACCGCCAACGGGCGGCTGGCGGCAGGGCAGCACGAGCTGGTCGCCACGGATCTGGCAGGTTGCGTCCGCTACGACCAACAGCCGGCGCAGCAGTTCGGCGTCCGCCTCCAGCCGGTCCACCACGGCGGCCAGCCAGGCCGCGTCCGGTCGCGCGCAGGCTCGGTGCTCCCCGTCCCAGGAGACCTTCAGCCGGTCCCCCAGCCGGGCGGGCGTGACCCCGGCGAACAGGCCGAAGGGCGTCGCCCGGTGCCGGGCCCGCAGCAGGTAGCGCACCAGGGACTCCCCGAGCCGGCGCAGCTGACGCCCCGAGGCCACCTGGCCGGCTCCCACAGCCCGTACCCGGGCCGCCAGGACGGGGCTCGCCACCTCCACGGCCTCCGCCACACCGGGGTCGGCCCACGCCTCGGCCAGCCACCGCCGCCACGCCGCCGAGTCCTGCGCACCTTCGTCGCTCAGGTCCGGCCACGGTGCCACGGCCTCCGTCCCACCGTTCGCGGCAGCTCGCAGCAGCACCGTGTCCACAGCCCGGAACATCCCCACCCCCAGATCGACTTCGTACGGCCCGCACCCCGGGTGTGGCGGGGGCCCCGCCCGCCCCCCCCCCCCCCCCGGGCGGGGGGGGGGGGGGGGTTTTTGGGGGGGGGGGGGGGGGGGGCCCCCCCCCCCGCCCCCCCCCCCCGCTCGCCTCGCCCAGTACGGTGGCGGCAGGATCTTCGGACGAACGACGGCCGACCACGAACGACCAACGACGAACGGGAGCAGGCCCGATGAGCGCAGAGGTGCAGGTCTACCGGGACGGCGGGACCGGGCGGATCGTGCTCGACCGGCCGAGGGCGCTCAACTCGCTCACCCACGGCATGGTCACCGCCGTCCGGGAGGCGCTGGACGGCTGGGCGGCGGACGACACCGTACGCGCCGTGGTGCTGACCGGCGCGGGCGAGCGCGGGCTCTGCGCGGGGGCGGACATCCGCGCGATCCACGACGACGCCAAGGCGGGCGGGGCCGGTTCGCGGGCGTTCTTCCGGGACGAGTACCGGCTCAACGCGCTGATCGCCCGCTACCCGAAGCCGTACGTCGCGGTGATGGACGGCATCACCATGGGCGGCGGCGTCGGCCTCTCCGCGCACGGCGCGGTGCGGATCGTCACCGAGCGCTCCACCGTGGCGATGCCCGAGACCCGGATCGGCCTGGTGCCGGACGTCGGCGGCAGCCGCCTGCTGGCGAGCGCCCCGGGCGAGTTGGGCACCCACCTCGGACTCACCTCGGCCTCGATGGGCCCCGGCGACGCACTGCTCTGCGGCTTCGCGGACCACTTCGTCCCCTCGGAGCACGTCCCGGCCCTGCTCGCCGAGCTCGCCGGCCTCACCGAGCGTTCCGGGCTCACCGACCCCCGCGACCTCACCGGCGCGGTCGCCGCGCACGCCGAACCCGCGCCGCCGGCCGCGCTGGCGGCGCAGCGGGAGTGGATCGACGCCTGCTACGCCGCCGACACCGTCGAGGAGATCGTCGAGCGGCTGTTCGGCACCGGCGTCCCGGAGGCCAAGGAGGCCGCCGAGCAGCTGCTCGCCAACTCGCCGACGGCCGTCAAGGTCACCCTCGCCGCCCTGCGCCGGGCCCGTACGCTGCCGTCCCTGGAGGCGGTGCTGGACCAGGAGTACCGGATCTCCTGCGCGGCCCTGGCCGGCCACGACCTGGTCGAGGGCATCCGCGCCCAGGTCGTCGACAAGGACCGCGACCCGCACTGGTCCCCGGCGGACCTGTCCGCCGTCACGGACGCGGAGGTCGCCCGCCACTTCGCCCCGCGCGAGGACGACGAGCTGGGCCTGGCCTGAGCCGGTCGCCCCGGCGCCCCGACCGTCCCGGCATGCCGACCGCCCCGGTACGCCAGCCCGCCCCGGTACGCTGGCCGCCCGCACCCCTCCCCGCAGGAGCCCGCATGACGCCCGGCCACCCGGTCCACCAGCAGCTGCCGGACGACGGCGATCCGCTGTCGCGGGTGCCGCTCGGCGAGCAGGTGCGCGGGCTGCTGCTGGACGGGCTGATGAGCGGGCGGTGGCAGCCGGGCGACCGGATCGTGGAGCGGCGGCTGGCGGCCGAGCTGAACGTCAGCCAGGCCCCGGTGCGGGAGGCGCTGCGGGCGCTCCAGGCGCTGGGCCTGCTGGACTCGGAGCCCAACCGGGGCGTGCGGGTCCGCGAGATCAGCCCGGCCGAGCTGCGCGAGGTGTACGAGGTACGGGCGGTGCTGGAGCGGCTGGCGGCGGAGCTGGCCGTGGAGCGGCTGGGCGGGGACACCGCCGCACTGGAGCGGCACGCGGAGCTGATGGAGCGGGCGGCCTCGGCGGGCGACCCCCTCGGGCAGGCCCGGCACGGGGTGGCGTTCCACCGGGAGATCGTGGCGGCCGCCGGGAACGAGGTGCTGCTGCGCACCTGGGAGGGGCTGGGCGTGGAGGTGTGGACGGTCCTGTCACTGCACCGCGTCCGGCCGGAACTGCACGAGAACGCGGCGGACCACCGGCCGCTGATCGAGGCCTTCCGCCGGCAGGACCGGGAGGTCGGCCGGCTGCTGGCCGAGCACGTGCTGGAGTACGCCGGGTCGCTGTAGGCCGCGTCTCGGGCGACTCCGTCCCGGACGCGTCCCGGCTCCGCCTCGTCGCGGCCCCTCCCGACATAATAGTTCGTATAGAAATGATCGATCATCGCTCACATTACCGCCCAGTAACGGTTGACTCACCCATCCACACTCCCTACCTTCCGTAGAGAGGAATGCCGTTCCACATCATGGAATCGGCGCCAGACGCATACCCGGCAACGACGCACACCCGGCGAAGGGGAACCACCCGTGTCCCAGCTCGACCAGCTTCCCGACCACGACCCGGAGGAGGTCGCGGAGTGGCGCGCCTCGCTGGACGCCGCCAGCGACTTCGGCGGACCGCATCGCGCCGCCCACCTGCTGCGCCGCCTCGTCGAGCACGCCGAACTACGGCGCCTCGACGTGCCGCCGCTGCTGGAGACCCCGTACGTCAACACCATCCCGACCGCCGCCGAACCGGCCTTCCCCGGCGACGAGGCGATGGAGCGGCGGATCACCGCCTGGAACCGCTGGAACGCCGCCGCCATGGTGACCAGGGGCAACCAGCGCGGCGGCCTGGGTGGACACATGGCCACCTACGCCTCCGCCGCCTGGCTCTACGAGGTCGGCTTCCAGCACTTCTTCCGCGGCAAGGAGACCGACGGCTCCGGCGACCAGCTCTACCTCCAGGGCCACGCCTCGCCGGGGATCTACGCCCGGGCGTTTCTCGAAGGACGCATCGGCGAGGCCCAGTTGGACCGCTTCCGGCAGGAGGCCGGCGGAGGCGGCCTGCCGTCGTATCCGCACCCGCGCCGGCTGCCGTGGTTCTGGGAGTTCCCGACCGTCTCGATGGGCCTCGGCCCGCTGTCCGCGATCCACCAGGCCCGGTTCAACCGGTACCTGACCGCGCGCGGCATCAAGGACACCTCCCGATCGCACGTCTGGGCGTTCCTCGGGGACGGCGAGATGGACGAGCCCGAGGCCACCGCCGCCCTGGCGCTGGCCTCCCGCGAGGGGCTGGACAACCTCACCTTCGTGATCAACTGCAACCTCCAGCGGCTGGACGGCCCGGTACGCGGCAACGGCAAGATCGTGCAGGAGCTGGAGCGGCAGTTCCGGGCCGCCGGCTGGCACGTCGTCAAATCGCTCTGGGGCGAGGCCTGGGACGATCTGCTGGCACGAGACACCACCGGCGCGCTCGTCCGCCGGCTGCGCGAGGTGCCGGACGGACAGTTCCAGACCTACGCCGCCTCGGACGCCGGCTATCTGCGCGACCACCTCTTCACCGGGCCGGGCGACCCCGCGCTGCGCGCTCTCGCCGACACCCTGGACGACGCGCGCCTGCTGGAGACCGTCGCCACCTCCCGGGCCGGCCACGAGCCGCGCAAGGTGTACGCGGCGTACCGGGCCGCGCTGGAACACCGGGGCGCACCGACCGTCGTGCTGGTCCAGACCGTCAAGGGCTGGACGCTCGGCCCGGGATTCGAGGCCCGCAACGCCAACCACCAGATGAAGAAGCTCTCCGGCAGCGAGTTCCGCGCCATGCGCGATCTGCTCGAACTCCCCATCCCCGACAGCGTGCTGGGCGAGGGTCTGGTCCCGTACGCACACCCGGGACCGGACTCCCCCGAGGCCCGTTACCTCCGCGAGCGCCGTGCCGCGCTCGGCGGGCCGGCGCCCGCCCGCCGGGTGCGCTTCACCCCGCTGCCCGAGCTGCCCGACCGGCCGTTCGAGGCGCTGCGCAAGGGCTCGGGCAGCCAGGAGATCGCCACCACCATGGCCTTCGTCCGCCTGGTCAAGGAGCTGATGCGGGACGGTGCGACCGGCCACCGCTGGGTGCCGATCGTCCCCGACGAGGCCCGGACCTTCGGCATGGAGTCGCTCTTCCCCACCGCCGGCATCTACTCGCCACTGGGCCAGACGTACGACCCGGTGGACCGCGACCAACTGCTGCACTACAAGGAGTCGGCGACCGGCCAGATCCTCAACGAGGGCATCACCGAGGCCGGTTCGATGGCCTCGCTGACGGCCGCCGCCACCGCGTACGCCACCCACGGCGAGGCGGTGATCCCGTTCTACATCTTCTACTCGATGTTCGGCTGGCAGCGCACCGCCGACCAGATGTGGGCGCTGGCCGACCAGTTGGGCCGGGGCTTCCTGGTCGGCGCCACCGCCGGGCGCACCACCATGACCGGCGAAGGGCTGCAACACGCCGACGGGCACTCGCAGTTGATCGCCTCCACCAACCCGGCCGCGCTCTCCTACGACCCTGCGTTCGCCTACGAGATCGCGGTGATCGTGCGCGAGGGCCTGCGCCGGATGTACGGGCCGGACGGCGAGGACGTCTTCTACTACGTCACCGTCTACAACGAGACCCGGCCGCAGCCGCCGATACCCACGGGCGAGGGCGTCACCGAGGGCATCCTGCGTGGCCTCTACCGCTTCCGCGAGGCCGACCGCCCGGGGCCGGACGCGCCCCGGATCCAGCTGCTCGCCTCCGGCACCGCCGTGCACTGGGCGCTCGCCGCGCAGCGCCTGCTCGGCGAGGAGTGGGGGGTGGCGGCGGACGTCTGGTCGGCGCCGTCCTGGACGGAGCTGCGCCGCGAGGCGCTCGCCTGCGACGCCGCCAACCTGGCCGGGGCCGCCGCCGGGACGGGCGGCACCGCCCGCGTCCCGTACCTGACCCGGGTCCTGGCGGGCGCGCCCGGACCGGTGCTGGCCGTCAGCGACTGGATGCGTGCGGTGCCGGACCAGATCCGCCCCTGGGTGGAGCAGGACTGGACCTCGCTCGGCACCGACGGCTTCGGCCTCTCCGACAGCCGCGCCGCCGCCCGCCGCCACTTCGGCGTGGACGCCGAGTCGGTCACCGTGGCCGCGCTCGCCGCGCTGGCCCGCCGGGGCGAGGTCAAACCGGAGGCCGTCCAGCAGGCCGCCGGGCGGTACGACGTCCGGTTCTGACCGGCCGCGCGGGCCGCGGCCGGATCCCGGCACCCGTGACGACCGTCTCGCATGGCAAGACTGGCGCGAGGCGACCCGTGTCGTAGATCGTTGGGTGGTCAGGGCGCACCCGCGTGGTGCCGAGCAGCGACATGGGAGTCAATGGCGATGACCGAGACCTACGAGACGATCCTCGTCGAGCGCAAGGGCCGGGTCGGGCTGATCACGCTCAACCGGCCGAAGGCGCTCAACGCGCTGAACACCCAGCTGATGAACGAGGTCGTCACGGCCGCCACCGCCTTCGACCGGGACCCGGAGATCGGCTGTCTGGTGATCACCGGCTCGGAGAAGGCCTTCGCGGCCGGCGCCGACATCAAGGAGATGCAGGGGAACACCTTCCCCGGCGTCTACCTGGACGACTGGCTGGGTCCGTGGGACCGCCTCGGCGAGCTGCGCAAGCCGGTGGTCGCCGCGGTGGCCGGGTTCGCGCTGGGCGGCGGCTGCGAGCTGGCGATGCTCTGCGACATCCTGCTGGCGGCGGACACCGCGAAGTTCGGGCAGCCGGAGATCAAGCTCGGCGTCATCCCGGGCATCGGCGGTTCGCAGCGGCTGACCCGGGCGATCGGCAAGGCCAAGGCGATGGAACTCTGCCTGACCGGCCGGATGATGGGCGCCGAGGAGGCCGAGCGGGCCGGTCTGGTCTCCCGGATCGTCCCGGCCGACCAGCTGCTGGCCGAGGCGCTGGCCACCGCCGAGACCGTGGCGGCGATGTCCACCCCCGCCAGCATCATGATGAAGGAGAGCGTCAACCGCGCCTTCGAGACCACCCTCGCCGAGGGCGTCCGGTTCGAACGGCGGCTGTTCCACGCCACGTTCGCCACCGCCGACCAGAAGGAGGGCATGGCCGCCTTCGCCGAGAAGCGGCCGCCGTCCTTCACCCACCGCTGACGGGTTTCAGGTGACGGCCGACGAATGACGGATAACAGATAACAGATAACAGATTTCAACATCTGTTATCTGTTATCCGAAACCTGTCGCCCGTCAGCTGGCCGCCGGACCGGCTACCGCCGGACCCGCCCACCCGTCAGCCCTCCCCCACCAGCGCCGGGTTGATGCGGGCGAGCCCGCTCCGGGTGGCGGCGACCACGATCCGGTCGCCGGGCACCAGCCCCCGGGTGCGGTCGGCGTAGTTCCACCGGTAGGCCCCGGGGCTGTCGGCCGGGCGGACGGCGATCACCCGGACACCGCCCGGGTCCTCCAGGTCGTGCCGGTTCATCCCGACCAGGCCGCCGCCCTCCTCCGCCCGCAGTTCGGCGATCAGCAGCACATGCCGGAACACCGAGAGCGTGCCGAGCACTTCGCGCCCCATCAGGGCGGCGGCGAAGGCGGGTGCGGCGAGGTAGGAGACCGACCGGGACGCCGCGTTGTCCAGCGTGGCGTACACGTGCCGGGCGAAGTCGTCATTGAACAGCCGTACCACCACCCGGATTCCGGGCTTGCCGTGACGCGCCTCCAGAGCCGCCTCCAGGTTGGTGGCGTCGTCGCCGCTGACCGCGACCAGGGCCCGGCCGTGCTTCAGCCGGGCCCGGCGCAGCTGCTCCTCCAGTGGGCCGTCACCGACCACCACCGGGATGCCGAGCGCCCGGACGGCGGCGATGCCGCGCGCCTGCGGGTCGCGTTCGACGCAGACCACCGGCACGCCCAGCCCGTACAGTTGGGCGGCGACCCGGGTGCCGACATTGCCCAGGCCGAACACGATGACGTGGTCCCGGGTACCGGCGCCGGGGTTGCGGGGCTGGCCGCGCCGGCCGGAGCCGAGCACCTCGACCATGATGGCGGTGGCGACCGGGGCGAAGGTGATGCCGCAGAAGGTGATCACCACTTGGGCGACCCGCTGCCAGGCGCCGCCCGTGCCGGTCCCGGCGGTCGCTTCGGCGGGCTGGTCGGGCTGGGCGGCACCGGCCAGGTCGAGCAGCGAGACGTAGAGCGACCAGCCGAAGTCCCGGTTGAGGTACCAGAGCAGGCCGAAGGCGAGCAGCACGGCGGCCAGTGCCGTGATCAGGACCAGCCGCAGCCGGGCACTGGTGAAGAAGCGCAGCGTGTCGAGCAGCCGCCAGCGCAGCCGGCGCCACCAGCCGATCAGGACCGGCGGCTCGCTGGGCAGCGCCTGCAGAGCCGCCACCCCGCCGGCCGCCACCCCGCCGACCGCCGCCTCCGGCTCCCCGGTCCCGTCCTCCTCCACCCCGGTCTCCGCGGCCGGTGGCGGTCTCCGGACACCACCGGGACGGATCGGCCCGTCGTCGCCGAACTCCCTGGCCAGCCGGACGAACGCGGCCGAGTCCCCGTCCTGGTCGGGCAGCAGGCGGATCCGGCTGAGGTCCTGTCGGTCGATCTGGTCGGCGACCACGCAGATCCGGCCGGAGTCGATGTCGCCGTCGTAGGCGATGTGCAGGAAGCGGTCGCCGACCTGGACGGAGTTGGGGCGTGAGAGCGCGGCGGCGGCGAAGGCGGGCGCGGCGGTGGCGGAGCCGGAGAGCGCGGCGCCGTTCTTCAGCAGGTGCTGGATGTTCTCGCCGAGGCGCTGGTTGAACATCCGGAGCACGATGCGGATGTCCGGGTTGCAGCCCTGGGCGCCGAGCGCGGCATGGATGTTCCCCTCGTCGTGGCCGTCGACCAGCGCGAGGCCGCGCGCGGTCTCGACCCGGACGGCCCGCAGTGCCTCCTCGGTGATGCCCGCGCACTCGACCACGGCGGCCACTCCGGGCAGTTGCTCGATCCACGGCGCGTGGTCGCGGGTGCGGTCCGGGAGCAGCACCACCACCGGAACCTCGTAGTGCTCGACGAGTTCCAGGACCAGCCGGTGGGCCAGCGCGTTGCCCCCGCAGACGATGTAGTGCTGGCTGATCGGCTCGACCGGAGGGGTCCCCCACCCTTCAGAAGTCATACCGCAGGACGGTATCGACGCCGGGTGAGCGGCAGATGTCATTCGGGTGACTGAGGAGCAATCAGTTCCGCTGCCGTTCGACAGACCCCGCCGTCCCCCGAACGGGCGTATCCGACGGGCGGAACCCCGCACCCGTGGCGATCATGAAAGACGTCCCCTGCCCCGTCGCTTCCCCCCGCAACCGCTCACCCCGATCCCCCGATCCCCCCATCCAGCCATCCAGCCATCAGGAGTACGCCACCGTGGTCTCCCCACTCATCACCCCCGACGGTTCCCCGGTCGCCGGACCGCTCGGAACGCTCGCCAAGGCCGCCTGGCAGGTCCTGCTGCTCGCCGGACTCGCCTCCCTCGCCCTCGGGATCATCGTCTTCGTCTGGCCGAAGCAGACCCTGCTGGTGGTGGGCGTGCTGTTCGGCCTCTACCTGCTGATCATCGGCATCGTGCAGCTGGTCGCCGCCTTCGGCACGCACGCCACCACCGCGATGCGCGTCCTGGCCTTCATCAGCGGCGCGATCTGCGTGCTGCTGGGGCTGCTCTGCTTCCGCAGCGCCGTGCAGTCGCTGCTGCTGCTGGCGATCTGGATCGGCATCGGCTGGCTGTTCCGCGGTATCACCCAGCTCGCCGCCGCGGCCTCCGACCCGGACATGCCCGCGCGCGGCTGGCAGGCCTTCGCGGGCGTCGCCAACACGCTGGCCGGCGTACTGCTGATGATCTGGCCGGTCGGTTCGATCGCCGCCCTGACCGTCCTCGCCGGGTGCTGGCTGGTGATCCTCGGTCTGATCGAGATCATGACGGCCTTCCAGGTCCGCAGCCGGGCGAAGCAGATCCCGGCCGGCGTCTGAGCCCGCCACCGAACCGGAGCCGGTGAACCGGGCCCGGCGAGCCCGGCTCACCGGGAGCGCCCTGGAGCGGCGGAGGAGTTCCGCCGCGGCGAGCCCCTCGGCCACGGTCAGGCAGTACATCTCGGTCAGGACCGGGCACCGCTCGCCGGGCCAGGTGCAGTCGGTCGCGTGAGCGGTCATGGCCCCGATGCCGGCACCGGGGTCCGGCGGCCCGTCAGCGCCAGACGGCCGCGTCCGTCCCCCAGCGCCCCGGCGGCCGGGCCCAGTCGGTGGGGCCGCCCTCGTAGGCGATCGGCGGGAGGGCGTGGCGCAGCCGCCCGTACGGGGAGCCGGTCTCGGCGAGCCAGGGGGCGGGACCGTACGGGCCTCCGGCCGTCCCCTCCTCGGGCCGGATGCCGCGGACCAGCCAGGACGCGGTGCCGGCCAGCGAGAACCGCAGGTGACGGCCGCCGGGCCGGCCGGTGCGCTGGTCGGTGAGGGCGCGTAGGACGGCGGCGGCGATCAGGTAGCCGGTGCCGTGGTCGAGGGCCTGGGCGGGGAGGACGCCAGGGCGGCCGTCGGCGGCGGCCGTCAGGGCGGCGATGCCGGTCCCGGCCTGGACCAGGCTGTCGAAGCCTCGGCGGTCGGCCCACGGGCCGGTCCAGCCCCAGGCGCAGAGCTGGGCGACGATCAGCCCTGGTCGGCGTTCGAGCAGGGCGTCGGGGGCCAGACCGTGGCGGTCGAGGGCCCCGGGGCGGTAGCCGCTGACCACGACGTCGGCCGTGGCCAGCAGGTCCTCGAAGGCGGCGCGGTCGGCGGGGTCGGCGAGGTCGAGGCGGGTGGAGCGCTTGCCGAAGCCGGTGTCGGCGTGGGCGTCCTCGTCCTCGGGCAGGTGCGGGGAGTCGATCCGCAGCACGTCCGCGCCGAGCAGGGCGAGGGTGCGGGTGGCGACGGGGCCGGCGGTCACCCGGGTGAGGTCGAGGACCCGGAGGCCGGCGGCGGGCAGCGGGGCGGCGGGCAGCGGGCGGGCGGGGGCGGCGTCGACGGTCCGGGACTCGATCAGGGGGTGGGTGGACTCGCCCGGGGGTGCGACGGCGACGGCGAGCGCCCCCGCCTCGTACGCGCGCTCCTGGATCCGGACGGCGGGCTGCGCGCGCAGCGTCTCGGCGAACTGTTCGGGCGCGGTGTCCGGGGGCAGGCCGAGGGCGGCGAGCAGCCGGACCCTGTGGTGGGGGTAGTTGGCGTGGGTGCGGACCCAGCCGTCGGCGGCCTGCCAGAACCCGGAGAACGGGGCGAAGCCGACCGGGGCGCGGCCGTCGATCCGGAGGTGACGCTCGCTGACGAAGGCGGTGGCGACGGCGCCCTGGTCCACCCGGACGGCGGGAACGGGGCCGCCGTCGCGGTGGGCGGCGAGTTCGGCGGCGGCGAGCGAGCAGGCGGCGACGGTCGCCCGGGCGAGCTGCCGGACGGGCAGTCCGGAGGCCAGGACGGCATCGGGGCCGCGGAACGAGACCCGGTCCAGCAGCCCGGCGGGCCCGCCGACGGCGGCCCAGGCGTCCGCGGTGGGCCGGTCGCCGCCGGACCCACCGGACCCACCGGACCCACCGGGCTCAGCAGGTTCGGCGGGCTCAGCGGGCTCAGCGGGCAGCGGGCGGAACGAACGCTCGGTCATGCCCGCATTCTGCTCCGGATCTCAGGCGCTCGCCGTGACGCCCGCCACCAGCATCAGCAGCACCGCCGAGACGGCGGTCAGCCGGCGGGCCGCCCGCGGAGTGCCGCCGAACCGGCCGCCGAGCCGCCCGCTGGCATGCGCCACCAGGCCGTAGACCAGGGCGCAGGCCAGCACGTTGAGCGAGCCGAGGACGAGGACCTGCCCGCCGAGCGGCAGGGCGGCGGCCGGGTCGACGAACTGCGGCACCAGGGAGAGGTAGAGCAGCAGGCCCTTGGGATTGAGCAGGGCGGTGAGCATGCTCTGGCGCAGCACGGTGGCGGTGGGCTGCGGCCGGGGCGCGGCGAGGGCGGTCGCGGCACCGCCCCGGCGGAGGGCGAGCAGCATGGTGACGGCCAGCACCAGCAGGTAGGCGGCGCCGGTGAGGCGCAGCACGGGCAGGGCGGCGGGGACGGCGCGCAGGGCGGCGGCGAGTCCGGCGCTGGAGAGCAGGGTGTGGACGGCGTAGCCGGCGCAGACGCCGCCGACGGCGGTGAGGGCGGCGCGGCGGCCCTGGCCGAGACCGCGGGCGGCTATGTAGAGCCAGTCCGGGCCGGGGGTGCAGACCAGCAGCAGGTCGACCCCCAGGAAGAGGAGGAGGGCGTGGGTGTCCATGGGCGGTGACCTGTCGTGCTCGTTCGGGCGGTTTCCGGTCACTGACAGTAGCCGGATGAGGCTGGCATCCGATGGCCACTTCATGCCCTTCCGGGCCCGGTTTTGGCAGAATGTTGCGCCATGGACCGAATCGACCGCAGAATCCTCCACGAGCTCCAGCAGGAGGGTCGGCTGACCAACGCGGAGCTGGCCGTCCGGGTGGACCTCACCCCCTCGCCGTGCCTGCGCCGGGTACGGCAGTTGGAGCAGGACGGCGCGATCCTCGGCTACCGGGCGCTGCTGGACGGGGCGGCGGTGGGGCGGGGCTTCCAGCCGTTCGTGACGATCACGATGCGGCACGAGGACCGGGAGACGGTGGCGGAGTTCGAGCGCCGGGTCGCGGAGCTGCCGGAGGTGGTGGAGGCACACCGGCTGTTCGGCGAGCCGGACTATCTGCTGCGGATCGCGGTGGCGGACATCGCCGCGTACGAGCGGTTCATCACCGATGTGCTCTCCGGGCTGCCGGGGATCGCGCAGGTCAACTCGCATCTGACGATGAAGCGGGTGAAGGCCGACCGGGGCATCCCGACCGGCGGGTAGGACGCCCCGGCCCCCCTGGAAGCCCCGGCCCCCTAGAAGGTGAACCCCAGTGACCGGACCCGGTGGTCGAAGCTGGACGGGACCAGCTCCGGCTCGCCGACCGAGCGCACCTCGGGGAGCCGGGTGAACAGTTCACGGAAGAGCACCTTCATCTCCTGCCGCGCGAGGTGCGCGCCCAGGCAGTAGTGCGGGCCGCCGCCGCCGAAGCCGAGGTGGGGGTTGGGGGTGCGGGTGAGGTCGAAGGCGTCCGGGTCGGGGAAGACGGCCTCGTCGCGGTTGGCGGAACCGAAGAAGAGCACCACCTTCTCGCCCTCGCGCAGCAGGGTGCCGCCGGGGCCGCCGAGTTCGTGGTCGGCGGCCAGGGTCCGGCGGAACTGGATGATCGGGGTGGAGTGGCGGACGATCTCGTCCACCGCGCCGCCGAGGTGGCGGTCGAGGTCGCCGAGCAGCAGGGCGCGCTGCCCGGGGTGGACGGTCAGCAGGTGCAGGCCGTGGGCGAGCGCGTTGCGGGTGGTCTCGACGCCGGCGACCAGCAGCAGGGAGAAGAAGGCGCCGAGTTCCCGCCCGCTCAGCCGGCGGCCGTCCACGTCGGCGGTGACGAGGGCGGAGATCAGGTCGTCGGTGGGCCGGCGGCGGCGCTCGCGGCCGAGCTCGGCGACCATGCCCTGCATCCTGGCGAGGGCCCGCAGCCCGCGCCCGGGGACGCGGATGCGGCTGCGCAGCGGACGGGCCACGCCGGTGTGTTCGGAGGCGTGGTTGACCTGGTCGAGGATGGCGCGGCGGGGCTCCTCGGGGATGCCCATCATGTTGCAGATCACCTGGAAGGGGAGTTCGGCGGCGACCGAGGTGACGAAGTCCTCGGGCCGCCGCCGCACCACCCCGTCGACCAGTTGGGCGGCCACCCGGCGGATGTCGTCCTCGACCCGGGCGATCAGGCGCGGGGTGAACGCCCGGGAGACGATCCGGCGCAGCTGGGCGTGCCGGGGGTCGTCCAGGTTGACCATGGAGTCGCCGAACAGCAGCCGGACCCAGCGGGCGGGTTCGGGGGTGGTGACGCCCGGTCCGCTGAGGAAGACGGCGGGGGTGCGGCTGGCCTCGACCACGTCGGCGTGCCGGACCAGGGCGTGGAAGCCCCTGGCGCTGCCCGGGCGGCCGGCGGCGGGGCGCTCGCCGAAGTACACCGGGGCGGGCAGGGCACGCAGTTCGGCGAAGACCGCGGCACGGTCGGCGGCGGGCAGCCGCCAGAAGCGGGGGTCGGCGAGGTCGACGGCCGGGGCCGCGGGTTCGGTGACTGTGCCCATGCCGGGCCTCCTGTCCGGTCGGTGCCCACCTGACGTGCTGTGACGAGCACATTTAGGGAGCACCGACCGAATGGTGTCAAACCGCAACGACCGTACGATTGAAGGATATTCAGACGGTCGCATGCAGGGTTCGACCGCGGGCGCGCGAGGTGATGTCCGTGCCGATGCACTCCACGAGGGAGAACACCGACAGCTCGGCCGTGGCGTCGATCGGACGGACCACCGCCGCGAGATCGTCCTCGCGATAGTCGTGAATCAGCCAGTACACCGTTCCGCCCGCCTCTCCGTGCCCACCGGCCCGGGCCGCCGCCGACCCGACGGCGCTCCGCCGCGGGGTGCCCGAGCACTACGGGCGGGCACGGGCGGCGGTCCCGCGCCAGAACGGACAATCGAGTACTCGTCAACCGTACGAACCGTCTCTACCGCGCGACCTCCGGGGGTCCGTCGACCCGGCCCGGCCGGGCGGGCCGGGCATGCTCCCACCGGCATGGAACCGGCCAATACCGGAGGGGGCAGTACGGGGCGGTGGGGGCGGGTGCGACGATGAGTGTCATCGTGATGACCGACCGGATCCGCTCGCTGCGCGCCGTGGTCTTCGCCGCGCTGTGCGTGGCGCTGGCCGCCACGGCGCACGTCGCCATGGCCGGCGCGGGGGTCTCCCCGCCGGTGCTGGTGGGCGCGTTCGGCCTCACCCTCGGATTCACCTGGCTGCTCGCCGGGCGGCGACGCGGGCTCGGCCTGATCAGCGTCTGGATGGTCGCCGCGCAGAGCGCGCTGCACCTGGTGTTCGAACAGGCCGGGGCGCTCACCGCCGGCGGCACCGGTCTGGGCCGGCTCACCACGACGGACTGGACGGCGCTGCTGCTCTGCAATCCGGAGCGGGCGCCCGCCGGGCTCTCGCCCACCGATCTGGCCAGGATGGCCGGGATCGATCCCGACATCCCGCCGACCGAGGGGCTGCGCGCCGTGTCGGGCCTGCACCGACTGGGTTCGCACGGCGCGGCGGGTGTCGAGGCATCGAGGATGTCCGCGGGCATGCCGGGGATGTCCTCGTCGGGGATGTCCTCGTCAGGGGTCTCCTCGGAAATGGCCTCAGGGGTGTCCTCGTCCCATCTGCCGGGAATGGGCGGGATGCCTGGCCACGACATGTCGGCGCACGGCATGTCGGCCGGGATGATCGCCGCCCATGTGCTGGCCGCGTTCGCCTGCGCCCTGCTGCTCTGGCGCGGCGAGACGGCACTGGCCAGAATGTTCGAACTGCTGGGCGCGCTCGGCGCCGTGGTGGCCGGTGTGCTGCTGGTCCCGCTGCTGGCGCTGTTCGCCCGCCCGCAGGGGTACGAGCCCCCGGCCTCGCCGAGACCGGCCGAGCGGCGGGCCCGGCTCCCCCGGCTGGTGCTGCTCTCCCATGCCCTCGTCCGGCGCGGCCCGCCGGCGTTCGCGTCCGCCCTCTGACGCGCCCGCCGCCCGGACTCCGCCGATGGTCTCCGCCGCCGCGGGCAGGTCGCCCTGCGCCGCGCCGTCCCCTGACGGCCGCGCGCCGGGGCCCGGGCCCGCGCCCGCCGTCTCCTCCGGGACGCGGCTCCCCGCGCCCGCCCACCGACGCCGCCGGTGCCGTCCGCAACGGCACCGCGCCCAGACCTTGACCTCAGGACCTTCCATGCCTGACTACGACGGCGCACCGGCCTCGCCCGACGCCACCGTCCTACCGCACCGGCCCGCCGTCCCCCTGCCCGGGACGACCGGCCGAGACGCCCACCGCACCCACGCAGACCGTCGCGCCGGGGCCGGCCTCCCTGCCGGAGCCGCCCGACGTACCAGAGCCGTCCTTCCCCAGACCGGCGAAGAGCTGCGCCGACCACTGGGCCGAGGGCCCGTCGGGCAGACCCGTCAGGGCCGGCGCCCGCAGGCGTTCGGCCTGTTCCAGCCACTCCCGGCAGGCCGCGCACCGCGCGACGTGCTTGTCCAGCCGCCGGTCCGGCACACCGGCCGGCTCACCGTCGAGACGGGTGGACAGAGCGGTACGGAAATGGGCGCATCTCATGCGACCATCGTCCCGCACCGCCCGGCGGCCCGATCCGGCCGGGTGGGAGGCCGCCGTGGATGACGACCAGCTGACCGCGCTGGCCCTGGCCGCCCGCGAGGGCCGGGCGGCCGACGTCGAGGCGTTCGTCCGGGCCACCCAGCGGGACGTGTGGCGGTTCGTCGCCCACCTCACCGATGTGCAGTCCGCCGACGACCTGGCCCAGGAAACGTTCCTGCGCGCCCTGCGCAGTCTGCCCGGCTTCGCCGGACGTTCCTCCGCCCGGACCTGGCTGCTGTCGATCGCCCGGCGGACGGTCATCGACCGCTACCGCACGGCCGCCGCCCGTCCGCGCTGCGCCGCCCTGCCCGACTGGCAGGAGGCCGCCGAGCGGCAGAGCATCCCGCCGACCGCCGGCTTCGAGGACGGGGTCGCCCTCGGGGACCTGCTCGACCGGGTGCCGGCGCAGCGCCGCGAGGCCTTCGTGCTCACCCAGGTGGTCGGCCTGAGCTACGCCGAGGCCGCCGAGGTGGCCGGCTGCCCCGTCGGCACCGTCCGCTCCCGGGTCGCCCGCGCCCGGGAAGAGCTGATAGCCCGTCTCCGGGCGGCCGAGGCCGCCGATGTCTCGGCTCCGGCGCCGTCCGCCGAACTGGCGGCCGTCTGCTGACCGCACAGATCTAGAGCCCACCCGGGCGGCGCGCCCCGTACGGTCACCCCGTCGGAGCGCGCCGCCCTTCGCATGCCCGGACGACGGCACAAGTGGTGGTCGGACGGGCCGCGACCGGCCGACGAGCGGGTGGCGGGCAGGCGACGAACCTGTCGGCGGACGGTCAAGATCGGCCACCGAAGCAAGAATCCGGCCAACCGCAAGAATTCCTTCAAGTGTTCGGAACTGAAGCCCGCACACCTCCGACTGCTCTACCGGAACCCGCCGCCGAGGTGGTGTCCGGAACAGTGCGGGGGAAAGGAAGGAAGACCATGGCAGCGCAGCAGCCGCTCGCCACAGGTGGACTGAGTGGCGGCCAGGCAGAGCCGAAGGACCGGTGGAGCCTGGTCGTCGCGGCCGGCCTGCTCTCGTTCGTGGCGATGCTCGACATGAACGTGGTCAACCTGGCGCTCACCGACATCGCGGACAGCCTGCATGTCTCCTCCACCACCGCGCAGTGGGCCGTGCTCGGCTACCAGCTTCCGCTGGTCGCCCTGCTGCTGCCCGCCGGGCGCTGGCTCGACCAGGTCGGCACCCGGTCCGCGCTGCTGCTGGCGGTCAGTTGCTTCGCGCTCTGCAGCGTGCTCGCCTCCGTCGCCCCGTGGGCGAGCTGGCTGATCGCGGCCCGGCTGGCCCAGGGTGCCTTCGGCGCGGTGCTGTTCGTGCTGATGCCGGTGCTGGCCGCCACCGCGGTCCGGCCCGAACTGCGTGGCCGGGCCATGAGCGTGCCCGCCACCCTCGGCCCGCTCGGCGCCGTCACCGGCCCGGTGATCGGCGGGCTGCTGCTCGACCACGCCGGCTGGCGGGCCATCTTCCTGGTCAAACTACCGGTCTGCCTGGCCGCGTTGCTGATCGCCCGGCGGGACGCCCCGCGCGGCGGCAGGCTGCGGCTGCCCGACCGGGGCTCGCTGGGTGACGCCGCGCTGATCGGCTCGGCGGTGGCCGCCGTCCTGCTCGCGCTCACCCTCGCGCCCGACGCGCCGCTGTGGCTGCTGCTCGCGCTGCCCGCCGCCCCGCTCGTGGTCTTCTGGGCGCGCCGGCCCGGCGGTCGGCCGGTCATCGAGGTGCTGCGCGCCGCCGGCACCGCCGGGGTCAACGGCTCGGTGCTGGCGCTGGCCGCCGGCTTCGCCGCCAACCACTACCTGCTCGCCCAGCACCTCCGCCGGGACGACGGGATCAGCGCCACCGACACCGCTCTCACCATGCTCGCCTTCCCGCTGGGCATGGTGCTCGCCGGCCGCTTCGGCGGACGGCTGGCGGACCGCTGGGGCGCCCGGCCCACGGCGCTGACCGGCGCGGCCGTCACGGCGTTCGGCATGCTGCTGCTCGTCCCGCTGGACGCCGACTGGTCCTCGCTCGACATCGCCTGTCGGCTCGCGCTCGCCGGGGCCGGCATGGGCCTCAACGGCGGCCCGGTACAGGCGCTGGTGATGAGCTCCTCACCGCCGAAGCAGCTGGCCACCGCCGGCTCCGCCGTCCAGCTCGCCCGCAGCCTGGGCTTCGCCCTCGGCCCGGCCCTCGCCACCGCCGCCACGATGTTCGGCGGCACCGGCACCTCGGGCATCCGGGCGGGGCTCGTCCTGGCCACCCTGGTGGCCGCGCTCGCGGTGGCCCTTCTCGCCCTGCGCCACCGCACCAACGGCACCACCCGGAGCACCCCGTAACGCCCGGCACCATCCCGTCACACCGGTACGAGCCGCACCACTCGGGGACCCACCGCACCACCCGGCACCACCGCGCAACACCCCAGCACCACAGGCACCACCGACAACCCGACCGGAGGAACACCGCACATGACCGACACCGTGCACGATCCGACGGCAGGCAGGCCGGCCGGCGATGCGGCCGACGCCCCGAGCTGCCCCTTCGGATACGACAGACTCCCCGACCCGGTACCGCTGTACGGGCCGGAGTACAAGAGCGACCCCTATCCGCTCTACCAGCGGATGAGAGAGGCGGGCCCGGTCCACCGGGTCGAGTTCCCGAGCGGGATCGCCGCCTGGCTGGTGACCGGCTACCGGGCCGCCCACGAGACCCTCAGCGACCCGCGGCTCGGCAAGAACCACTCCCTGGGCAACGACGCCTGGCGCAAGCTCGCCTCGATCATGCCCGAGCCGCAGCACTCCCAGCTCCAGGTGCACCTGCTCCACCAGGACCCGCCGAAGCACACCACGATGCGCAAGCTCGTCCTGGACGCCTTCGCCCCCCGCCGGGTGGAGGCCCTGCGCCCGCGCATCCAGGAGCTCGCCGACGCCCTGGTCGACGAGTTGCCCGAGACCGGCGACGCCGACCTGGTGGCCGGCTTCGCGGCGCACTACCCGTTCCGGGTACTGGCCGAGGTCATCGGCCTGCCGCAGGAGCTGGCCGTCCGGTTCGACCGTGACTGGGGCAAGGTCGTCCAGCCGGTCGGCCCGCAGGACCCGGGCCGCCCGGCGTACGAGGGCCGGCTACGCGGCCTGCAGACGTACATCGCCGACGTCGTCACCCACAAGCGCGCCCACTACGACCCCGCCGGGCCCGATGTCGATCTGCTCGGCAGGCTCGTCACCGCTTGCGACGAAGGCGAGTTGAGCCCGGAAGAGCTCGACTCGATGGTGTTCCAGCTGCTCGTGGCCGGCCAGGAGCCCGTCACCAACCAGATCACCACCATGCTGATCACGCTGCTGCGCCACCCGGAGCAACTCGCCCGGCTGCGCGACGGAATCGCCGGAAACCCGGGCCTGCTCCCCCGGGCGGTGGAGGAACTGCTGCGCTACGACTCCGCGTTCGAGCTCACCACCTGGCGCTTCTTCGCCGAGGACAGCGACCTGCACGGGACCACCATCCCGGCCGGGGACTCGGTGATCATCTCGCTCTGTGCCGCCAACCGCGACGGCGAGCAGTTCCCGGACGCCGACGTCCTGGACTTCGACCGCACCCCCAACGCCCATCTGGCCTTCGGCCACGGCATCCACTTCTGCCCCGGCGCCGCCCTGGCGCGGACCGAACTCCAGGTAGCCATCGGCACGTTGATCACCCGGCTGCCCGGGCTGCGCCCGTCCGCCGGGCCCGGCCAGGAGATCGACGCACTCACCTGGGTGCCCGCCGTCCTGGCGCGCGGGGTCAACCAGCTGCCGGTCGCCTACGACAAGCGGGTCTGACCGGCCCCACCAACTCCCCGGCACCCCCTCAGCGTCCCGGCAACCAGTGCCGGGGCGTGGCTCCGCCTGCCCCGAAGCCCGTAACCCATTCCGTGGAGGACCACCATGCCGCCCGCCGGCACCGTTATCACCGACACCCAGTCCGCCAGCACCACCGGCCCCGTCACGGACCCGCAGTCCGTGGAGCGGCTCTGCGACGAGATCCTCGACCTGCTGCTGCCGCACCGCCGGGCCTCCGACCCCGAGGTCGACGCCACGCCCGCCGACTTCCCGCTCCAGCGGGAGCAATTGGCGGACTTCATCACCTCCGGCGACCCGATCCTGTTCACCCTGCCCGGCTTCCCGTGCAAGTCGCCCAACCTCGCCAAGGTGCTCAGCCACCTGCCCGACGAGGGCGAGCGCCTCTCGCTCACCTTCCTGAACGGGCTCTGCGAGGAGATCGGCAAGCTCTACGAGCCCGGCGCTCAGATACTCATCTGCTCCGACGGGCACATCTTCGGCGATCTGATCCACGTTCCCGACGACCACATCGACCAGTATTCCGACGAACTGACCGCGATGATCGAGCGCGAGGGCCTGAACCACCTCGCCACCTTCGACCTGCGGGCCGTCCTCGGCGACCTGCCGTTCGACGAGAAGCGCGCCCGGGTGCACGCCAAGTACGCGCCCACCAAGGAGGAGCTGCGCGAGCAGGTGCTCACCGACGAGGAGACCGCCCGCCTCTACCGCGGGATCACCCGGTTCCTCACCGAGGACACCTTCGGCTTCGAGGGCACCAAGTCCGCCCTGCAGCGGGACTGCCGCCAGCGTGCCTACGGCGTCATCCAGCGCAGCCGCGCCTGGGGCGACCTGATCGCCGAGCATCACCCCCGCTCCTTCCGCCTCTCCATCCACCCGCAGAAGGTCGGCGTGCTGAAGTTCGGCATCCGGCTGCTGGAGGCCGCCGACGTCTGGATGACGCCGTGGCACTCCTCGGTGCTCCACCAGCCGGACGGCCGCTGGGAGCTGCTGCGCAGCGAGGAGGCCGCGAAGGTCGGCCGCCTGGTCGAGCGCAACGGCCGCCCCAGTCACTTCGAGACCTCCTGACGGTGGCCGGCCGGCGCTGAGGCGCCGGCGGGCGTGCGGTGGTCGAACGCGATCAACGGGTCACCGGTGAGCGGATGTTCGACCACCGCCGCCCGCACGCCGAACACCTCGGCGAGCAGGTCGGCGGTCAGCACGTCACGCGGCACCCCGGACGCCACCAGGGTGCCGCGGTGCAGTACGTGCAGCCGGTCGCAGACCGAGGCCGCCGCGTTGAGGTCGTGCAGCGCGATCAGCGTGGTGCGGCGCTGTTCGCGCAGCAGGGTGAGGAGTTCCACCTGGTGGCGGACGTCCAGATGGTTGGTCGGCTCGTCCAGCACCAGGACGTCCGGCTGCTGGGCCAGCGCCCGGGCCAGCAGCACGCGCTGGCGCTCGCCGCCGGACAGCTGGGCGAACTGACAGGACGCCGACTCCGTCATGCCGACCCGCACCAGCGCCTCGGCGACCACCCGGTGGTCCTCGGCGTCGTCCGCGGCGAACGCCCGCTTGTACGGGGTGCGGCCCATCGCCACCACCTCGCGGACGGTCAACTCGAAGTCCCCGCCGCGCTCCTGGGGCAGCGCGGCGATGTGCCGGGCGGACTCCGCGGGGGTGAGCTCGGCGAGCTCCCGGCCGGCCAGCAGCACCCGGCCGGCGCTCGGCCGCAGATGCCGGTAGACCGTGCGGAGCAGACTGGACTTGCCGCTGCCGTTGGGGCCGACCAGACCGGCGATCTCCCCCTCCTTGGCGACCAGGTGGACGCCCGCCACCACCGTCCGCCCGGACAGGGTGACGCTCAGATCCTCGACCGCGATCCTCAACTTCGCTCCAGACGTCGGTCCAGCAGGTAGAGCAGGGTGGGCGCGCCGAGCAGGGCGGTGACCACGCCGATCGGGAGCTCCTGGGTGTCCAGCGCGGTGCGGGCGATGGTGTCGACCACCACCAGCAGCACCGCCCCGGTGAGGGCCGAGAGCGGCAGCAGCCGGCGGTGGTCGCCGCCGACCAGCAGCCGGCAGACGTGCGGCACCATCAGGCCGACGAAACCGATCGCGCCCGAGACCGCGACCAGGACGCCGGTCAGCACACTGGTGACAACGAAGATCTCGCGGCGCAGCCGGGTGACGTCCACGCCGAGCCCGGCCGCCGTCTCGTCGCCCATCAGCATGGCGTTCAGCCCCCGGGCGCGGGCCTGGAGCAAGGCCAGACCGAGGGCCACCGCGATGGCGGGGACGGCGAGTTGGCCCCAGACCGCGCCGCTGAGACTGCCCATCAGCCAGAACAGCACGCCCCTGGTCTGCTGTTCGTCGCTGGTCTGCAGCACCAGGTAGCTGGTGAAGCCGGTGAGGAACTGGCCGATACCGATGCCGGCCAGCACCAGGCGCAGCGGGGAGAAGCCGCCGCCGCGCCTGGCCAGGACCCAGACCAGGGAGAACGCGGCCAGTGCGCCGGCGAAGGCGGCGAGCGAGACGGTCAGGCCGATGGCGCTGCCGAAGTTCATCTCCAGGCCGAGCGAGGTGCCGAGGACGATCACCGCGACCGCGCCGAGCGAGGCCCCGGAGGAGATGCCGAGCAGATAGGGGTCGGCGAGCGGGTTGCGGACCAGGGCCTGGACGGCGGTGCCGACCAGGCCCAGGCCCGCCCCGACCATCGCCGCCAACAGGGCACGGGGGACGCGCAGTTGCCAGACGATGAGGTCCCGGGTGCCGGCCTCGGGCGCGCGTCCGGTGAGCCGGTGGGCGACCACCGACCAGACCTCGCCGGGCGGGATGTCCACCGACCCGAAGGACACCGCGGCGGTCAGCGCGAGGACCAGCGCGACGGCGAGCCCGGCGGCCAGCGGACCGGCCCGCAGGGTCCGCGCCCGGCTCCTCTTCTCGGTCAGGGCGGCCGTGGTCACCTGCTACTGCCCGTTCTTGACGAGGGTCGGATGGACGGTGGCGGCGATCTGCCGGACGGTGTCGGCGTCGCGTACCCCGGCGATGGTGGTGACCTCGGAGCCGATCCGCAGGAAGCGGCCGTCCTTGACCGCCTTCAGCCCCTGGGTGGCGGGGAAGCCGCGCAGGAAGGCCTCCGCGTCGGCGAAGGCCTTGCGGTTGTCCTCCTCGCTGCCCCGGTTGCGCACCGCGAGCTGGATCCAGTCCGGGTTCTTGGCCACCACGTCCTCCCAGGAGACCTGCTTGAAGTCGGCGTCGCAGTCGGCGAAGACGTTGCGCGCGCCGGCCAGGGTGATCACCGCGTTGGCGACCTGCCGGCCGCAGACGGCGACGGGCTGCTTGACGCCGCCGTCGAAGTCGAAGAGGAAGTAGCCGGGCCGCTGGTCGTCGGGGACGCCGGCGGTCGCGGTCCGCACCTCGCCGATCTGCTTCTCCATCCCGGCCACCAACTCCTCGGCCCGGGCGGCGGTCCCGGTCACGGCGCCGAGCCGGCGGATGTCGTTCTCCACCTCGGCGAGGTCGGTGCGCGGGCCCTTGGCGGCCTTCGGCGTGCCGGCGCAGGCGGTGGAGAGGAGGACGACGTGCTTGATGCCCGCCGCCGTGAACTCCTCCTCGCTCGGCCCGGCGCCCGCGCCGCCCATCATCGGCATCGACCCGAAGGTGTCGACGTAGAGGTCGGCGCCGGAGCCCAGCAGCTTCTCCTTGGCGATCACCGTGTCCCCCAGGACCGGGACCTTTGCGCCCTGGTCGGCCAGGGCCGCCGGGAGGCTGCCCTTCCCCGGCGGGAACCCGGTACCGATCACCCGGTCGCCGACGCCGAGTTGCAGCAGCATCTCCAGGCCTGCGGCATTGCTGGTGACGATCTTCCGGGGGGCCTCCTTGACGACGGTCTCCTTGCCCGCGCAGTCCGCCACCTTCACCGGATACGCCCCCGCGGCCGCCGCCTGGCCGCCGGCCCCGCTCACGGCGTCGTCGCTCCCCCCACCACCGCTTCCGCAGGCCGTGGCGAACAGGGCTACGGCGGCCGCGATACCGCAGAACACGCGAGGGCGCATGACAACTCTCCTGGTCAATGGTCGTGCTCGGGCCCGTCCTACGAACCCGGACCAGGTAGTCGGCCCTTGTGCCCGCTCGGTTCCCGGGACTTTCCGGCGCAGCGCCGCACCGTGCGAAACGGCACGGTCTACGGTGATGGGATGGCCTCTCCCCCGGCTCCCTCGGCTCGCTCCACCCACTTCTTCCCCTCCGACCTCTTCGCTCCGGTGGACGATCTCGGTATGCCCGTTCGAGTCGGCCCCCACCCTGTCCGGCGGGTCGTCTCGCTGGTCCCGTCGCTCACCGAGGCCGTCGCCGTCACCGCGCCCGGGCTGCTGGTCGGCGCCACCGACTGGTGCTCGCACCCCGCCGGTCTCGCCGTCACCCGCGTCGGCGGCACCAAGAACCCCGACGTCGACCGGATCGCGGCGCTCGCCCCCGACCTCGTCCTCGCCAATGACGAGGAGAACCGCCGGCCCGACCTCGACGCCCTGCGCGCGGCCGGTCTCCCGGTCTGGGTCACCGACATCCGCACCCTCGACGGGGCCTTCCGCTCGCTCCACCGGCTCCTCACCGCCGCCTGCGGCCTCCCGCGCCCGTCCTGGCTCGACGACGCCGAGGCCGCCTGGGCCACCGTCCTCCCCCGGCCGGCCCCGCTCCGTGCCGTCACCCCCGTCTGGCGCCGCCCCTGGATGGTGCTCGGCCGCGACACCTTCGCCGGTGACCTGCTCCGCCGCCTCGGCGTCCAGCTGATCCACGCCGACCACCCGGACCGCTACCCGGCCGTCCCGCTGCCCGAACTCCTCGCGTCGAAGCCGGAGTTGGTCGTGCTCCCCGACGAGCCCTATCACTTCACCGCCACCGACGGCCCCGAGGCGTTCCCCGGTGTCCCGGCGGCCCTGGTCAGCGGCCGCCATCTGACCTGGTACGGCCCGTCGCTGGCCGAGGCGCCGGGGGTGCTGGCGGCCCAGCTGGCGCGGGCGCTGCCCGGGGCGGCACCGGCCTGAGCGCCGGTGCTCAGGCCCGGACGACGGCCGGCTCGTCCAGGGCCAGCGTCCGGGCGGTGGCGTCGACGGTGGCCCTGATGCCCAGCGGGAGCGGGAGGTTGGGGCCGGCGTGCCCGAAGTCGACCCCGCCGAGCACCGGCAGCTCCCGGTCGCCGACGACGTCGAGGACCACGTCCCTCAGGGTGGGCCGGGTGTCCCCGCAGCCGGCGGCCGGGACCTGGTGCGGCACGCCGACGACCATCGCGGCGACCCGGTCCAGGACTCCGGAGAGCCGCAGGGCCTGGAGGTCGTGCCAGACCCCCGACAGCGGGCGGTCCACCTCCTCCCAGAACAGCACCGCGCCGTCGAAGCGCTCGGGAGGCAGGGCGAACGGCGTCGCCTGGAGCGTCACCAGCCGGCCGAGCAGGCCGCCGACCAGTGGCCCAGACGCCCGGCCGGGCCGCCAGCACTCCCAGGGGGAGAGCGCGGTCAAGGCGCCCAGCGGTTCGGTGCCGGTCAGCAACCGGGCGTAGGTCCCGGTGAGTTCGGCCCGGTGGTCGCGGTGTCCTGCGGGCCCTGGGCGGTGCCAGGAGCCGCCGAGGCCGTAGGTGGCCATGTCCGCGTGGATGCCGGCCAGCCCGGTGCGCGCGTGGAGGGCGAGCAGGAGGAGGGAGAGGTCGCTGCAGCCGAGGATCGGCTTGGGGTCCGCCCGGACGGCGTCGAGGTCCAGCAGGTCCAGGTAGCCCACCGTCGCCTGTCCGCCGGTGTGCGCCACGATCGCCCGGACCTCCGGATCCCGGAGCAGGCCGTTGAGTTCCCCGGCCTGCTCGACGGGCGGCGCCGAGGCCCACCACCGACGACGGTCGACGGCCGTCAGCGTGCTCCGGCGGACCCGGAAGCCCATCGCCTCAAGGGTGGCCACACCGCGGTCGAGCAGGGGCACCGCCTCGGCCTCCAGCGGTCCGGCGGGCGCGGCCACCGCGACGAGGTCCCCCGGGGCCAGGGCACGGGGACGCAGAAGGTCGGGCACTGGAGAACTCCCTGGCTCTCGGCCGCGCGTCGGCCGGCACGGCTCGTCCGGCCGAGTCTCATCGCGCGGTCGCCTCCCGGCAAACGATTTTCACCCCGGGCTTCCCGCCGGGCCGGCGAACGGGCCGAACCCGCCTATCAGTCCGATGATCTGCTCACCGTAAGATGACCGCCTCTCACCGGGCCGGCCGGTGACGACTGGGGGGTTGGATCGCATGCACCTGGGTGCTTCGCGTCGGGTACTGGTGATGGTGTCGGCTGCGGCGGTGTCGACGGCGCTGCTGACGGGCTGCGGCAGCAAGAAGGTCACCGACGAGGCCGGGGGGCCACCGAGCACACCGGCCGCCACCACCACGGAGATCTCGCCGTCCGCGGCCCCGACGGCCACCCCCTCCGACACGCCGACCGCGAGTACCGGCCCGAGCCCGACCGGCAGCCCGTCGCCGAGCACGAGCAGGTCGGCCAAGCCCAGCGCGACAACGAGCAGCGCGACGCCGAACGGCGCCAAGCCGAACAGCGCCAAGCCGAACAGCGCCAAGCCCTCCGCCCCGGTCGCGGAGAAGGCCCCCGCCCCCGTCGCGGCCGCGCCCGCGCCGACGGCCAAGCCCGGACCGGTCGCACCCCCGCCGCCGCCCGCGCCCGCGACCCCGCACGTCCCGCCGCTGCAGAGCAGTTGCAAGCCGAGCAAGCCCCAGCCCGACGAGCCGAAGGAGGCCGTGGCCGCGGCGCTCACCGCCGCCGCCGGCCAGCCCCGGGTGCTGAACCTCAGCAACGGCGGCACCGACAGGCTCCCGGCACTGCCCGCCAACCTGGTCAGGGCGATCGCCTGGCAGGAGAGCGGCTGGCAGTCCGGCATCCTCGCCTGTGACGGCGGCATCGGCACCATGCAGATCATGCCCGCCACGGTGAGCTGGATGAACAGCAAGTTCGGGACGGCCTCCGACCCGAAGACCCTCGCCGGGAACGTCCAGCTGGGCACCCAGCTGCTCGACTGGCTGGTCGCCTACTACGGCGACTCCTCCTTCGGCGGGAAGTACGACCTCTCCCCCGACCCGGTCACCGGCAAGACGCCGCTGCTCGACCTGGTCATCGCCGCGTACAACGCGGGCGCGGGCAACGTGCACTACAACACCGTCACCGACCCGGTCACCGGCGAGACCGGCGGCAGCCTGGTCATCCCCAACCCCGGCTACGTCGCCAACGTCAAGGCCCTGATGTCCAGCGCCCCCTGGACCAAGACCGACTGAGCCGCGGTACGGGGCCCGCGGCCACGAGCGGCGACAACGGCGGCCCCGCAACAGACCGGCGGCCCCACCGGCGATGAAGCACGGTGGGGCCGCCGCGGTGCTGCGGGCCGGCGTCCTGCGGCCTCGGACATGACGTCGGCCCGAGGACGAGCCGTCCCGCGGTCAGCTGTCCCGCGGGGCCGAGCGCTCGGTGACGGCAGCGCGTCGGCGGGACCGGCGCCACAGGGCGCAGCCCAGGACGATCAGGCCGCTCCCGGCCAGGCCCGCGACGGCGGTCTCCGGACCGCTGCCGGTACTGGGGAGGACGGAGCCCTCGGCGTGGCCGGCGCCCGGACCGCCGGGGTGGCCGCCATCAGCGGGCGGGACGGCGTTCGGCCGGTCGTGGCCGGGGTGGCCGGGGTGGCTCGGGCAGCCCGGGTGCCCGCCCTTGTGGTCGTGATCGGCCGGGCAGGGGGTGACGGTGACGGTGACCTCCGCCGGCGGACTCTCCACCGTCCCGCCCTGCGGGTCCAGAGCGGTCGCCCGGGCGCGGTTGGTGACCTTGCCGGCCTTCGCGTCGGCCTCGGTGACCTGGTACGTGCCGTGGCAGGTGGTGCTCTGGCCCGCGGCGAGGCTGGTCAGATCGCAGGTGACCTGCTGGACGCGGTCGTCGGTGACCGTGAGGCCCTGGAGTTCGGTGGTGCCGGTGTTGGTCACGGTGTAGGTGTAGTGGATCGTTTCGCCGGGCCGGACCGGGCCCTTGGTGTCGGCGTGCTTCTTCAGCTTCAGCCGCGACGCCCCTCTGATCGTGATCGTGGCGTCGACGGTCGGGGAGGTGACCGTGGTGCCGTTGGCGGTGCCGGTGGCGAAGGCGTGGTTGGTGACCTGGCCGGCCGCCGCGTCCGCCTCGGTCACCACATACGTGCCGTGACAGGTGGTGCCGGCCCCGGGGCTGCCCGCCGGTGCCAGCACGGTGGCGGCGCAGACGATGCCGGTGACCCTGTCGTCGGTCACCGTGACGGCGTCCAGCTGAACACCGCCGGTGTTGGTCACCAGGTAGGAGTAGGGCACGGTCTCCCCGACGGCGAACGGCTCGGGGGCGTCGACGTGCTTCTCCACCGTGATGCCCGGCGGAGTGACGATGGGCACGGTGGCCGAGGAGGGCGGCGAGGTGATCGGGGTGCCGTTGAAGGTGGCGGTGGCCTGGGCCGTGTTGGTGACGAAGCCGCGGGCCACGTCCTCGGCCGTGATGGTGTACGTCCCCGTACAGGTGACGGTCTCACCGGCCGCCAGCGTGCTGACCGGGCAGGTGACGGGGGTGACCAGCGGGTCGTTGACGGCCAGGTTGGTCACCGGGGAGGCACCCGCGTTGGTGACCACGAAGTCGTACGGGACGGGGGTACCCGGCACCAGCAGCCCGGGCAGCGGCTCGTGCGGGGTCTTGACCAGGCTCAGGGTGGGCAGCGGCTGCTCGGTGGTGATCGCCACGTTGCGGATCAGGTGGACGTCGGTGAAGGCGCCCGTCGACCCCGCGAACCCGAACTTGTACGTGGCGGGCACCGGCTCCGGAGCCGGCGTGGACAGCACCTGGTGCGGGCCGGTCCCGTCGTTGAAGTCGATGCCGACCGTCAGGACCGGGTGCGGGGCGGGCGTCAGATGGACGTTCACCCGACGCCGGGAGGGCTCCAGCGCGGTCTGCGCGTCCTGGGGCGTGACGCCCGGCGGCAGCGTGGTCAGCGGGCCCTGCAGCAGGCCCGGCAGCGTGGACGGCCACGGACCGGTGGTGGTGAAGTTGCTCGTCGTCGCCGTCAGGAAGCAGTACCCGAGCAGACCGTCCCCCGGCCCGCGGACGGTGACCATGTTGGCGCCCGGCGCGGGCACCCGGAACTGCGTACCGGCCGGCGAGCGCTGGGCGCAGCCGTTGCCGCGCTGCTCCCAGTCGCCGAAGTAGTTGCCCAGGACGTCGAGCCCGACCCCCAGGTAGCCGCGGTCGACGCCGGGCAGGAAGGCGAGGTTCGGGTCGTCGTTGGGCAGCTTCTGGGCATAGCCGAGGCTGCCGCCGAAAGCCCCCGGGTGGGTGAGGGACTCATCGCCGTCCACCAGGAAGAAGGAGATGCCGTCGGCCGGGGTGTTGGGCGTGGTGCTGCCGTACTGCCACTGGTCGAAGGTGACGTCCAGGCCGTTTCCGGCGGGGAGCGCCTGGTTGTAGAGGACGGCACCGCTCTGGTCGTTGCTGGAGTCGGTGACCCGGAGATAGCCGAACGGCGCCGCGTTGAGGGGCGGCACCGGCCCGGTCTCGGCAGCCGGGCACCCTCCGAGCGGATGGTTGCCCGGCCCGGGCGCCGCGGCGGCGGGGGCACCGGTCAGGCAGGCGGAGCCGACGGCCGTGAAGTCCGCGTCGGCGGTGGCCCCGGTGAAGGTCTCCTGAACCAGCGGCGTCCCGGTCGCCCTGACCCGTTCGGGGACGGCGGCGACCGCTTGTCGGGGGGCGGCCGCGGCCGGTGCGAGCTGACCGGTGAGGCCGACGCCGATCATTCCCAGCGTCACCGCTGCCGTCGCGAGGCGGACCGTACGGGCGTGGAGCCGCGACGGGCCGCCGTGTCTTCTTGCCATGGCAGCAATATGTATCCAGTCGACTACCCCCTGTCTCACCCGTGGCTGCCAGTCAGCTCATCGGCGCCCCCGCAGGAGTGGTACCACCGGACCCCGGGCGGGGGCCGGCCGGACGACGAGAACGCGAAAGGTGGCACCGCCGGACGAACCGGCGGTGCCACCCAGGATTCGACGGGGCCTGCGGTCAGCCCCTGGCGGCGGCGACCGCGGTCCCCAGCGCCTCCTTGATCCGCGGCCCCAGGCGGGCGAAGCCCAGCTCCTTCATCGCCGCCCGCAGCAACTCCTCGTCGCTGCGGTCGACGCCATCGCCGTCCAGCCACCGGACGACGGCCAGCAGTTCCTCCGCCGAGTAGGCGGTCACCGGGCGGCCCGGCGTGAAGTCCGGCTTCGCCGGCCGACCGGTGGCCGCAGGCTCGGGCTCAGCGGCGGCGGGCTCGGCCTCGGCCTCGACCTCAACGGCGGGGGCAGCCGACTCGACCTCAGCCACCGGCTCGGCAGCCGGCTCAGCAGCCTCGGGCACGACGGCCTCGGCCTCGACCGCCTCGGGTTCGACGACCGGCTCCGCCTCGACGACGTCAACCGAAGCGCCGGCCTCAACCTCAGCCACGACCGGCTCGACAACCTCAGCCACAACGCCCTCGGGCTCAGCCAGCTCGACCTCAGCCACCGGCTCGACAACCTCGGACACGACGGCCTCGACCTCAGTCACCACGGCCTCGGGCTCAGCCGACTCGACCTCAGCCACCGGCTCGGCAGTCGACTCAGCAACCTCCGCCACCTCAGCCACAACGGCCTCGGGCTCAGCCAGCTCGACCTCAGCCACCGGCTCGACACCCGACTCAACGGCCTCGGACACAACGGCCTCGACGACCGGCTCCGCCTCCACGACGTCAACCGAGGCCCCGGCCTCAACCTCCGCCACCTCAGCCGCAACCGGCTCGACGACCTCAGCCACCGGCTCGGCAGCCGACCCAGCGACCTCCGCCACCTCAACAACAACCGGCTCGGCCTCAGCCGCAACCGCCTCGGCCTCGGCCAGCTCGACCTCAGCCACCGGCTCGACAACCGACTCAACGGCCTCGGGCACCTCAGCCACCACGGCCTCGGGCTCGGGCTCGGCCGGAGTGGCCGACGCGGGCAGTACCAGGTCGTCGGCGGCGGGCGAGGGGGCCGGAAGAGTGACCACCCGGACCTGGGACTCGGCGGGCTCCTCGGCCGTCGGCTCGGCCTTCAGCTCAGCCGCCGGCTCGTCCGTCGCCGGAGCAGCGGCAGCCTCGGCCTCGGCGTCCGTCTCGGCCTCGGCTGCGGCCTCCGTCGCGACCTCGGCCCCGGCCTCGGCTTCGACCTTGATCTCCGTCTCGGCTTCGGCCTCGACCTCGGCCGCAGCCTCCGGCTCCGTGCCCGTCTCCGCGGCCGTGGCCAGCCCGTCCCGCTGGCCGCCGGCCAGGGCCTGGCGGGCGTTGTACGCGGCCTCGGCGGCGCGGCGGTCGGCGTGGGCGGCGGCGAGTTCGGTGAGGAGTTCGGTGAGTCCGGCCTCCTCCAGGGTGGTGCGCAGGGTGCGGAGGGTCGGGAGGCGGTAGAGGGTGCCCTCGTCCGCGGCGAGGCGGTCGACCAGGTCGATGAGGTCGGTGAACGACAGCCCGTCCAGGTCGTGGTCGGGCAGCAGGCGGGCGAGGCCGCCCAGGCCGCTGTTGATGGCCTCGAAGGCCTGGGCGGTGCGCTCGACCAGCGCGCCGTCGGCGGGCGGGACCGGCAGGGTGCCCTCGGAGGCGAGGACGGCCCAGGCGCGGCGCTCGACCTCGGCGGAGGCGAGCGCCTCGTGCAGGTCCTCGCGGCTGGGGCGGCGGGGGCCGGCGGCCAGGGCGGTGGCCTGCTTGCGCAGGGCGCGGGCGCGCAGCCAGGAGAGCTTGACGCCGCGCTCGCGGCGCCAGGTGCCGTCGGCGGTGGCGGCGGCGAGGGCGTCGAGGTCGGCCTCGTAGGCGGCGCCGACGAGGACGGTGGAGGTGCGGTGGACGCGCTGGAGGAGTTCGACGAGCAGCGCGGCCTTGGCCACGGTGTCCGGCTCCTCGAGCTTGGCTTCGGCGGCGAGCGCGGTGACGGCCTCCCAGGTCTGCTGGAGGTCGCGGCCGCGCAGTTCGGCGAGGGAGGTGGAGGCGGCGCGGGCGTCCTCCGGGGTGGCGACGGTGTCGACGGCCGCGTACCAGGCGTGGGTGTCGGCGGTGAGGCTGAAGGCGCCGAGCTCGGCGTACCGGCCGAGGTCCTCGCGGAGGTCGGGCTCTGCCGTGGCCTCCTGGCCGCGGGCCTGCTCCGGGTCCGTGGCGTCCTTGGCGGCTGCGTCGTCGGCGGCGTCGGCGTTGCGCGAGTGAAGCACTGTCATGTGAGGTCCGGTTCTGGGCGACTGCGGCGGGGCTGGCGGCGAGGGGAGGCGGACCGGGTGCGCACGGGGCCCCGACGGGAGGGGCTGGGGGCGCGCGGTCGGGCCGCCGGTTGTGGAGGCCCAGAATACGGGTGCCCGTTCGAGCCTTGCACGCACCCACCGCCCCACGGTCGGGTGTGGCGTGCCATACCGCCCGCGTGGCCGCTACTCGGGAGGGCCGGGCGGGTGGTGCGGCGCTGGGCCGGGCGAGTGGCCGCCCGGCCGCCGCAACCGGTCCACCGGCACGGTGCGGATCCGCCGTCCGAGCGGCGGGCGGTAGCCGGAACGGGTGAGGATGCCCAGGCTGACGGGCGCGAGGTATTCGTGCAGCGCCGTCCGGTGCCACCACGCGCCGGTTTCGCGCAGTTCGCGCCAATCGGTGAACCGGTAGAGATACAGGGTCGCCCGGACGTGGGTCGGTGGGGCGCCGGGGAAGGGGTTGTGGCGCAGCAGGCGCAGCGTGGCGGGGTCGTTGACCAGCAGGCGGGCGACGAACGGCAGGAACCAGGGCCGGGCGTAGGCGGGCGAGATCCCGGCGAACCACATCAGCCAGTCCAGCCGGAGGTGGTAGGGGGCGTACTGGCGTGGGAGGCGGCGCACGTCGCCGGGTTTGCCCTTGAAGCCGTACTCCTGCCACACCGTGTACCGGGTGACGACCGGTTCGTCGGTGCCCTCGACCACCACCTCCTGGCGGATCCGGTTGATGCTGCCGAAGGCGCCGTAGGTGTTGACCAGGTGCAGGCGGTTGAAGGAGCGGTTCATGATCTGGCGGCGGGAGACCATGTTCCGCACCGGCCAGTAGCTGAGGACCGCGACGGCGGCGGTCAGCGCGACCACCAGGCCCTCGTACCAGCCGGGTGCGGCGCCGTACGGGCCGGGCCGGGCCGGGAGGCCGAGCCGGTGCGGGTCGACGGCGGCGAGGGCGAGGGTGATGGTCAGCCAGTTGAGCCAGGCGAAGTTGCCGGAGGCGACCAGCCACAGCTGGGTGAGGACGACGAGGCAGGCCGCGTAGGTGGCGATCGGCTGCGGGAGGAAGAGGCCGACCGGGACGACGAGCTGGGTGAGGTGGTTGGCGGCGGCCTCGACGCGGTGCAGCGGGGCCGGCAGGTGGTGGAAGAACCAGCTGAACGGGCCGGGCATCGGCTGGGTCTCGTGGTGGTACCGGAGGCAGGTGAGGTCGCGCCAGCAGCGGTCGCCGCGCAGTTTGATCAGGCCTGCGCCGAACTCGACCCGGAAGAGCAGCCAACGCATCAGCCAGAGCACCGGGAGGGGCGGGGCGGTGTCCTCGTTGCCGAGGAAGGCGCCGAGGAAGCCGGCCTCCAGCAGCAGGGACTCCCAGCCGAAGGAGTACCAGGTCTGTCCGACGTTGACGATCGACAGGTAGAGCAGCCAGAGCACCGCCCAGAGCGGCACCGTCGCCCAGAGCGGGACGGCGTCCCCCAGTCCGCCGGCCAGGGCGGCGGCGAGGGCGGCTCCGGTCCAGGAGACGGCGGCGAAGAAGCGGTCGCTGTAGTGGAGGTGGAAGAGGCCGGGCGCCTGCCGGAACGGCACCCGGGCGGTGAAGCGCGGCACCGGCAGCATGCCGTCCGCGCCGATCAGGGCCCGGAACTGGGCGGCGGCGCCCAGGAAGCCGATCAGGTAGAGGGCGGCCAGCATCCGTTGCAGGAGCAGCCTGCTGAGCCAGTACTCGGGTGCGGCGAACCACTCCATGCGGCCCATGCCTACCATCGGCGGGCCGCGCGCGGGGCGTGCCCGGGGCTGCCTGCTCCGCCGGTTCACCCGCCCGGGCCCGGTCGGGTGAACCGGCGGGCCCGGCGGCAGGCCGGCCGGGAGGCGGGATGCCGGGGCGGCGGCGTGGCAGGACAGCGGCGTGACCGGGGGCAGTGTGGCCGGAAAACACGGCCCCCGCCCGGACGGCGAAGTGGCGGGGAGCCTCTCCTCGGGGGTGAGAGGCGCCCCGCCACGGTGTCGGCGGTAACTGCGGTGGGAGCGGCGGTGGTCGGCCGGGTGGTCGCCGGTCCGTCGCCACGGTGGTCGGTCAGGGCTCAGCCCGGCAGGACGAGTCCGGTCTCCCCGGCGGCGACGCCCGGACGGCCGGTGGTGGCGCCGTTCTGCTGGAGCCGGTCGACCAGCAGCGCGGCGAGCGTGCCCAGCTCCTCCTCCGTGCGGGACTGCGCGGTGACGTCCATGCCCACGGTGAGGACACCGTTGACCTGGCCGGTGCGCGCGGCCCGCAGCGGGGTGCAGGTGAAGCTGAAGATCTGCTGGCCCCGCTGGGCGTCCGGCCGGGCGGACTGGATCCGGACGTCGTTCAGGACGGTGGTCCGTCCGGTGCGGTAGGCCTCGGCGACGGCCTGCTGCAGGCCGGCCGCGCCGAGCTGCGGGTAGGCCTGGCCGACCGAGCCGTACGCCGCGGGGGCGCCGAAGGTGTCGGCGTGCTGGGCGTTGGCGTAGCGGATCTCCTGGCCGGGGCCGTCGGTGAGGATGATCGGGAACGGTGAGCCGTCGAAGGCCGCGAACATCTCCTGCTGCTGGGCGAGCAGGTTGTCGCGCAGCCGGATCTCGGAGAGCAGGGCCTCGGCGAGGTGCTGGATGTCGCGCAGCCGCTCGCGGCCCCACTGGCGGGGTTCGTGGTCGAGCACGCAGACGGTGCCGATGACGGTGTTGGTGTCGTCGACGAGCGGGGCGCCGAGGTAGGCGCGCACGCCCAGCTCGTCCACGACCGGGTTTCCGGCGAACCGGGGGTAGGCGAGGATGTCGTCCAGCGCGAGGGGGGAGCGCTGGGCGACGACGTGGGGGCAGAAGCCGTGGCTCATCGGCATCTGACGGGTCGGCAGGTCGAAGGCGATGCCTCGGTCGGCCCAGGAGGATCCTTCGGGTGCGACCTCGGCCGAACTTGGCGGAATGTAGAGCCCACGGAACATCTGGCGCTCGTCGTTGATGAAGTTGACCATCGCGATTGGGGCGCGGGTGATGCTGGCGGCCAGGTGAGCGAAGCGGTCGAAGGCCTCGTCCGCGGTCGGTTCGTTGAGACCCAGGCTGCGCAGCCTGCGGGTCCGCTCGGACTCACCGGCGGCACCCGGGAACTGGCCTTGAGTGCTCATCACATCAGTCATGGCGCACATGTAATCAGACATCCGACACGATCCGCGCTCCCGGCTCTCCGGTTCGGCCGTGCTGATGAACAGTCAAAGCCGCATGTGGACGGCGGCTTGGGCAGGTCGCGAAGTGAAGAAGGACCATTTCCCCGCCCCCCTGCGTTCCAATCCTCCCGGTGTTCGGTTGAAACGATTCACGCCAATCGAAGGTCAACTGTGGAGGCACCCGGGTCCCCATACGACAATGAGCCCTGCCGAAAACACGGATGGCGTCCCCCGGATGCCGCCCGAACTTCCGCACGCGCCCGGCTTGCAACAGGACACCCGGCCGCCAGCACCCCGCCCCCACGTCCATTGGCGGACGAGCGGAATCGGCAGCACGGACGGAGGCACAACCACCCGCTGACCGAGAGGACCCACCCATGGCTATGGACTACTTCACCGACGAGCGGCACGAGAGCCTCCGAGCCGAGGTCCGGGAGTTCGCGGAGAAGGAAGTACGTCCGCAGGTGGCCAGAATGGAAGCCGACCGCGGAGTGGAGTTCGAGCTCTCCCGGGAGATCGCCCGCCGCGGCTGGATCGGCGTCACCATTCCGCGCGAGTTCGGCGGACTCGGTCTCGGCCACCTCGCCAAAACCGTGATCGTCGAGGAGCTCTCCCGGGTCAGCGGCGCGATGGGCGCGATGGCACAGGCCTCGCAGCTCGGAGTCGCCAAGGTCATCCACTACGGCTCCGACGCCCAACGGCGCCACTGGCTGCCGCGGTTCGCCTCCGGGGAGTCGCTGCCGACCATCGCCGTCACCGAGCCCGAGTCGGGCGGCCATGTGCTCGGCATGTCCGGCACCGCGCGGCGCGAGGGCGACGAGTACGTGCTCAACGGCCGCAAGTGGTTCGTCGGCAACTCGCACATCGGCGACGTGCACGGCGTGGTGCTGCGCACCGGCGAGGGCAGCCGGGGGCTCTCCGCGTTCCTGGTGGAGAGCGACCGCCCGGGTTTCCGGCCCGGCACCCTCGGCTCGCAGAGCGGACTGCACGGCTTCAGCTTCGGCGAACTCGTCTTCGAGGACTGCCGGATCCCCGCCGCCAACCGGCTGGGCGAGGAGAGCCAGGGCCTGGACGTCGCCTACTCCTCCTCCACGCTGTACGGGCGGCTGAACCTGGCCGCCGTCGCGCTCGGCATCCACCGGGCGATCGTCGAGGACACGGTGCGCTTCGCCGAGGGGCGCGCGCTCTACGGCAGGCCGCTCTCCCAACTGCCCAACATCGCACTGAAGCTGGGCGAGATGCAGTCCCGGCTGATGACCGCCAAGCTCTCCGCGTACCACGCCTCGCACCTGCTGGACCACGGCAAGGCCTGCGACGCCGAGCTGATGAACGCCAAGCTGATCAACACCGAGTACGCGCTGGACTCCGCACGCAACGCGATGGAGATCCACGCCGCCCGGGGTCTCCAGGCCGAGTTCCACATCGAGCGCTACCTGCGCGACGCCACCCACGTCTACCCGCCGGCCGGCACCTCGGACGTCCAGCGGCTGCGGCTCGGCCAGGTCGCCGCGGGCACCTACGGCAAGCAGTGGTCGGCCGAGCTGTCCGGCCCGGCCAGCTGGGCCTGGACCGAACTGGCCCAGCACGAGGCGGAGGTGGAGAGCGACGCCGAGCGCACGATGGAGCTGGAGGCCTCCGTGCTGCACATGCCGCTGGCGGGCTGAACGGGCCCGGTCCGGCCGGGCGTCGGCGTCGACGTACGGGGGTCGCGCCGGCGACGCACCGGCGATTGACCTGTTCCTGGCGGCTTTCCGGAGACCGGCCGCGGCCTCCGGAAAGCCGTCGGCGCTCCCGAAACCCTTTCTGACCTGTGACGATCCGTCATCCGGCGGTCTCCGGCGGGGCATCCGGCCCCGTCACCACCCGTTCACATATCGTCAGTTGATGTTGCGATCAGGGCACCTGGGGCTGGTAGCGTTCCTGCAGTCGGCGGGCCGTGCTGCACCCCGCACGGACGGTGACACCGCGTCAGTCCGTCCGGCAACCCCGGCCGTGGCGCCCTGAAGCCCCGGCCGGACCGCGCACGGGCCACCCCACCGTTCGGCCCTGCAACAAGGAATCAGATGCCAGGCATATCGGCCCCCCGCACGGGCCACCGCGCCGGCCGGTCCGGCTCCCTCCGCAGCTCGCTCCTCGCCCTCGCGCTGGTCCCCTGCCTGGGCCTGGCCGCCGCCTGGGGCTATGCGGCCTTCCTGCTGCGCGGCGCCGGACACCGCACGCCCCTGCTGGCCGTCAGCGCGGCCGTCGCCGTCGTCCTGCTCTGGAGCCTGGTCCACGGCGTGCGGGTCGCCCTGGCCCTGTCCGGCCGGCTGGCGGACCTGCGCACCGACACCCTCGCACTGGCCCGGCACGAGATCCCCGAGGTGGTCGGCCGGCTCCAGGCCGGCGAGTCCGTCCCGTCGCCGCCCGCCTGGGCCCCGCCCCGACGCCCCGGCGACGAGGTCCAGCAGACCGCCGACGGCCTCGCCGCCGTCCGGCAGGCCGCCGTCGCCGCCATCGTCCACCAGGCCCAGGGCCGCGAGGGGACGAAGAAGGTCTTCCTCAACATCGCCCGCCGCACCCAGATCCTGATCCATCGCCAGATCAGCATGCTGGACGCGCTGGAGCGCGAGCACGAGGAACCGGAGCTGCTGCGCGAGCTGTTCGCGGTCGACCACCTGGCGACCCGGATGCGCCGCAACGCCGAGAACCTGGTCATCCTCGGCGGCGCCCTGCCCGCCCGGCGCTGGCGCAACGCCGTGCCGATGGTCAACGTGCTGCGCAGCGCCGTCTCGGAGACCGAGAACTACGCCCGGGTGGTCGTCCAGGGCGTGCCGCGCGCCTCGCTCAGCGGGCAGGCCGTCGCCGACGTCATCCACCTGATCGCCGAGCTGATCGAGAACGGCACCACCTTCTCCCCGCCGTACACCCAGGTGCAGGTCTCCGCGCAGGAGGTCCCCAAGGGCCTGGCCGTCGAGGTCGAGGACCGCGGCCTCGGCATGAGCGAGGAGGAGTACGAGCGGCTCAACGACTACCTGGCCAACCCGCCCGAGCTGGACGTCTCCGCGCTCGGCGACGACCTGCGGCTCGGCCTCTTCGTGGTGGCGCGGCTCGCCGCCCGGCACGACATCCAGGTCACGCTGCGCCCCTCCCCCTACGGCGGCACCCGGGCCGTGGTGCTCGTGCCCGCCGTCCTGCTGGAGCAGGCGGAGCAGTCGGCGTCGGTGCCCGGCCTGCCGACCGGCGCCCGGGTCACCCGGACACCGGTGCCGGAGGAGGCCGTGGACGGCGGGTCGGCGGAGGAGGCCCACGCCGAACTGTCGGGCGCGCTGGCCGGGGTACTCGGCGGGCTGCTGGGCAACGGGCCGGGCGCGGCGCCGGGCGCTGGCCCGAACCAGCCGGGCCAGGCTCCCGGGCAGGTGCCCGCTCATGCGTCGGGTCGGGAGTCCGGTCATGCGTCCGGTCATGCGCCGGGTCGGGCACCGTATCAGGCGTCCGGTGACGGCGACAGCAGTGTGATCATCGGAGAACTTCTGGCCCAGTACCCCATCGACAGCGGACGGGCCGACGGGGAGCCCGCCAACGGCGGTCTGCCGGTGGGCTCCCCGATCCCCGGGCTGCCCGGCGCCGTGGTCGTGCCCCGGCCCGTGCTGCCCCGGCCGTACGACGGCCTGACCGACGAGCCGGCGGCCGGCCTCCCGGGCGGCCCTCCGCCGGACGGCCGGCACGACGACCTGCCGACGAGCCACCCCGCCGACCGTCGCACGCCCAGCCACCGGCGCGCCCCGGAGGCCCCCGTGGAGCACGGCCCGGACGGCGAGCTGCGTACCCCGCGCATCCTGCCGCAGCGGGTGCGCAACGCCAGCCTCGCCGAGCAGCTGCGCGAGGCCAACGCGCCCGGCGCCATGCCGCCGCCGGCCGTCGCCCCGGCCGCACCAACGGCCGGTCCGTACGGCACCCCGGCCCCGGCTCCCGGCGGCTCGGCCGAGGACCTCTCCCCGCAGCGGTCCCGCGCCACCATGGCCGCCATCCAGCGCGGCACCCGAACCGCCCGTGCGGCGGCCCCCGACTCGGACGCACCGGCCGCTCCCCCCGCACCGGCCGCACCTTCCGCAGCTAAGGACGAGCAGTGATGACGCAGCACACCGAAACCCCGCGCGACCTCAACTGGCTGCTGGACCAGCTGGTGGCCCGGGTACCCGAGACCCGGCACGCCATCGTCCTCTCCGAGGACGGCCTGCTGGTCGGCCTCTCCCAGGACCTGGACCGCGCCGATGCCGAACACCTGTCGGCCGTCGCCTCCGGCCTGCAGAGCCTCGCCCGCGGCGCCGGCCACCGCTTCAACGGCGGCCGGGTCCGGCAGACGGTGATCGAGATGGACCAGCTGTTCCTGTTCGTCACCACCGCCGGGCAGGGCGCCCGGCTCGCCGTCCTCACCAGCGAACTGGTCGACGCGGGCCTGATGGCGTACGAGATCAACGTGCTGGTCAAGCAGGTCGGCCAGTACCTCACCGCGGCGCCGCGCAGCGACGCCGGCCAGGTCGGCGCGGGCGGCGGTGCGTGACCGCCGGCGCCGAGGAGGCCTGGTTCTTCGACAAGGACGCCGGCCATCTGGTCCGCCCCTACGCCATCACCAACGGGCGGACCGGCCCGGTCCGTGACGGCTTCGCACTGATCACCCTGGTGGTCACCGCGGACCCGCTCACGGACACCGCCCGGCTGACGCCGGAGCCGGCCGCGATCATCGACCTGTGCCGCGAACGCCCGCTGGCCGTGGCCGAGATCGCGGCCAGCCTCGACCTGCCGGTGAGCGTCGTCAAGGTGCTGCTGGACGATCTGGCCGAGGCGCGGCTGATCCTCACCCGGGCGCCGGTCCAGCTCGCCGAGGCACCGGACCTCTCGCTGATCCAGGCCGTGATCGAGGGCGTCCGCCGGCTCTGACCGGCGGCCCCGCCCTGCTCGGCCCCTCACGGCCGTCGCCGCACGCCGGTGGCCGTTCTCTTCTTACCTTCAGTTCTCTTTCAGGAGACCCGAATTGACGTCCCAGAGCCTGGTGCCGGGCGCGGTCAAGATCCTTGTCGCCGGTGGCTTCGGCGTCGGCAAGACCACCATGGTCGGCTCGGTCAGCGAGATCGAACCGCTGCAGACCGAGGAGCGGATGACCCGCGCCAGCATCGGGGTCGACAGCCTCGACGGTGTCCAGGGCAAGTCCACCACCACCGTGGCGATGGACTTCGGCCGGATCACCATCCGCGAGGACCTGGTGCTCTATCTCTTCGGCACGCCGGGCCAGTTCCGGTTCTGGTTCATGTGGGACGACCTCGCCCTGGGCGCGCTCGGCGCGATCGTGCTGGCCGACACCCGGCGGCTCGAATCCAGCTTCGCCGCCGTGGACTTCTTCGAGCAGCGCGGCATCCCGTTCGCCATAGGGGTCAACTGCTTCCACGGCCGCCGCGACTGCGCGCCCGAGGACGTCCGCCGCGCCCTCGACCTGGACGCGACCGTGCCGGTCGTGCTCTGCGACGTCCGCGAGCGGGCCTCCAGCAAGGAGTTGCTGCTCGCCCTCCTCGACCGGGTGCACCGGGACGCCCTCGCCGGGCGGCGCTGAGGACCGGCCCGACCACGATCTGGGCTGCCCCGGCCGGGACAGCCCCCGGGGCGATCAGACCGCGGTCGGGGCGGCCCGGGCGGCGGGCTCCAGTTCGCCCAGGGCACGGACCAGCGGGGCCAGCTCCGGGATCTCGGTGGCCTTGGCCAAAGTGGCCTCCAGCGCGGCCTCGTGGACCGGGCGGGCGGCTGCCAGCAGTTGGCGGCCCTGCGGGGTCAGCTCGGTGTAGATGCCGCGCCGGTCGTCCATGCAGAGGTAGCGGCTGAGCAGGCCGCGGTCCTCCAGCCTGGTCACCAGGCGGGTGGTCGCGCTGCTGCTCAGCGCGGCCGCGCGGGCCAGCTGCTGCATCCGCATGTGCCAGCCGTCCTGCCGGGAGAGCGCCTCCAGCACGGTGTACTCGACCACCGAGAGCTGGTGCTCCGCCTGGAGCGCCTTCTCCAGCGCGGCGTCGATCAGACCGTGCAGCGCGGCGAGCGTACGCCAGCCGCAGGCGCGGATCTCGGCGGCATCGTCGTGGATACCCATGGCTCGCCTCTCTGTTCCCGTCTGTTCCCGGTCCAGGTTCCGTCGTCCGGTTCCCTCTCCCGGCCCCGGCCGTCCTACGGCCTCTGAACGCTTCCTGTCCGCCAAGTATGCCATTTAGCGCGAATTACCTGCTTTTGCAAATACTTTTGCCGGCGCCTCGGCCTCGGCCCCCTCGTGCCGGCCCTGGTCCGGGACCCAGGCGCCCGCGCAGAGCGCCGAGGCCAGCTCCTCGCCGTAACAGGCCGCCGCCAGCCAGGCACCGGTGAACGCGTCGTGGTCATCCGCCACGACCCGGCCGAAGACATCCCGGGGCTGGTCCCCCGCCGCCGCGCGCAGCCCGCCCAGCAGGGCCGCCCCCGTGGCCAGGCCCGCCGACCGCAGCTGTGCCTGGTCGGTGCCCGCCGACCCCGCGCCGAACGCCAGCCCGAGCCGCCCGCCGGTGACGGCCTGCTCGACCCGGCGGGTGAGCAGGTGCACGGGGGCGTCCGGGGCCGGGTCCTCCGGGGCGGCGACCGTGGCAGCCGTGGCAGGCGGGACGGCGGCAGGCGGGGCTGCCGGGGTGAGGTCGGCGGTCTGCATCCGCTCCAGGCCGAGGTTGACCCGGCCCGCCCGGTCGGCGGGCAGGGCCAGCACGGGCGACTGCGGCCCCGGCTCGCCGGGCGGCACGCCGATCGCCAGCAGCCGCAGCTCCGGACGGGCCGCGCGCTCCAGCCGTCCGATCACCCGCAGGCGCAGGCCCGGGGCCGTGGCCAGCAGGGCCAGATTGCCCCGGTAGGCCAGGCCCGGGTGGTCGTGTGCCGCGCGCAGGGCGATCACCAGCCCGTCGCAGTCGGCGAGCAACTGCGCCCCGCCGCCCGGTCCGTACGGGGCGGCGCCCAGCAGCGTCACGTCCAGGAACAGCAGGTCGCTCCCGGCCGGCCGGCTCTCGTACGGCAGCGCCGCCGCCGACAGGGCCCGCTCCACCTGCGCGGCCGGCGGCTCGGCCCAGAGCGCGGCCGACGGCGCCTCCGTCCACGCCGCCCCCGCCGCGCGGACCGCCCGGACGGAGGCGCCCGCGCCCAGCCGTCCGGCGGCCGACCTGGTCGCCCCCTGGACCGCCAGCCCGGCGCGGCTGAACTCCCGGTGGCCGAGCGAGGCGTCCCCCAGCCGCACCGCCCGGTTCCCGGCCCCGACGGCGTGCGGGGCGGCCGTCGTCGCGTCGTCGTGCGGCATGATCTCCGCGAGGGTGCTCAGCCGACCGGTCGCGTCCACCGCCCAGCTGAGCACACCCGCGTGGGTGGCCGTCAGCACCGGCTCGACGAACAGCCCGTACAGCCGCAGGCCGCCCACCTCGCCGTACACCTGGCGGGCGGTGCCGCGCAGTTCGTCGACCCGGCCCGCCCCGGCCGCCAGGGCGGCGGTGAGCTCCAGCACCTCGCGCAGGCCCGCGACCAGGTCGGCGAGCCGGTGGTCCGGCTCGCCCGAGCGGGCCGCGCGGACCCGCGTCACCACGGCCACCGCGGCGGCGGCCGGCCGGTACAGCCCGGCGATCCGGGCCCGGTGGGCGGCCCGCAGCAGCTCCGCCTGCAGGACGGCGCCCGCCCCGCTCACCCCGGCCGCCAGCACGGCGGCCGCCGCCCGGTGGAGGTGGCGGACGGCGGCCCGCTCGGGCGCGGTGAGGGGGGCCTCCGGGCCCGGGGCGTCTCCGGCGGCTTCCCCGGGCGCGCGCTCCGGCCCCTCGGCCGGGCCCGGACCGGTCTCCCCCGAACCGGTCTCGGTCAAGGGGTCGGTCGAGGGGTCGGCCAGGCGGCAGACCGTGACCGCCGCCGCGCGGTGGACACAGGCGGGTGCCAGCAGACAGCCGCAGCGGACGTCGGCCGCGTCGGCGACCACCCCTCCCGGCGCGTGCAGGACGAGTGACGTCTCCTCGTCCACCGCGATCCGCCACTCGTCACCGGAGTGCTCCACCGGCCGGTCGGCCAGCTTCTCCGCCGCGCCGTCCAACCGCTTCTGCAGGCGGGCCGACAGCCCGGCCACCACCTCGGCGACCACCTCCGGCCGTACGGCGGGCCAGGCCTGCCGTTCCGTGACGCCCTGCTGCTCCGTCGTGCTCTGCTGCTCCGTCATCGGACCTTCTCCCCCACCCAGCGGGCCAGTTCCAGCGGGCTGAGCGCCGCCACGGGCATTCCGGCCGCGACGAGTTGGCTCGCGACCGCCTTCGAATAGCGGGCCGTCCCCGTGTCGTCCAGCGCGGCGCAGCCGAGCAGCTGGCAGCCGGAGTCGACGAGGGCCCTGGTCTGGGCGAGCAGCCCGCCGATCGGGCCGCCCTCCTCGAAGTCGCTGATCACCGCGACGAGTGTGCGGGACGGCACCGTCACCAGCTCCCGTGCGTACTTCAGCCCGGTCGCGATGCTGGTCCCCCCGCCGATCCGGACCTCCAGGAGCAGACTCAGCGGATCCTCGACCCGCTCGGTGAGGTCGACGATCTCGGTGGAGAAGGCCACGAAGTGGGTGCTCAGCGACGGCACCCCGGCCAGGATCGAGGCCGTCAGCGCCGCCCAGACCGTGGACGACTCCATCGACCCGGAGACGTCCACGACCAGGATCAGCCGCCAGTCGGCTGCCTTGCGGGCCCTGGTCCGGAACACCGGCCGCTCGGGGACGATCACCGTGCCGCCGCCCGGTACGCCCGGCCGGGCCGGACGGGCGGTGGCGAGGTTGGCCCGGATCGTCCGGTCCAGGTCCAGGCCGCCGCCCGGCCGGCGGCTCGGGCGCGGCACGCTGATCCCGGTCAGGGCGGGCCGCAGCCTGGTCGCCAGCTCCCGGGTCAGCTCGTCGACCAGGCGCCGCACCAGCGGGCGCAGCCTCGCGATCCGGGCCTCCGGCAGGCCCCCGGCGTGCTCCAGGACGGTGCGGAGCAGATCGACGGACGGGCGGACGGCGGCCGGGTCGATCGCGTCCAGCGCGTCGGTCCGGCCGTGCGCGACGGCCGCGGCGAGCACCTCCTCGCGGATGCCGGGCCCGAACAGCGTGGCCAGTTCCTCGGACCACTCCCGGACCCCGGGGTACGGGGCCTCGCGGCCGCCCCGGCTGCCACCGGCGCCGCCACGCCCGTCCAGCCCGGGGCCGGAACCCTCGCCCCGGCCGGTGCCGTACAGCTCGTCGAGTGCGGTGGCGAGGCGGGCCGACCGCCCGCCGAGGCCGCCGCTCCCGGGCCGTCCGAGCAGCAGCCGCCAGCGCTCGGCGGGCGCGAGGGCATGGGTGGCGGGGTCGGCGGCGATGTCGTGGCCGGACGCGGCCGGGCCCGAGGTGGCCTGACCCGCCGCCCGGGGCGGTGTGGCAGGTCCGGCCGCCGCCGGGGAGGGCCCGGGGACGGCCGGAGGAAACAGGCCGCGTCGGCCCAGGGCGGTGCGGGCGGCCAGGTCGGCGCGGGCCCAACGGGCCAGCAGCGCGGGCGCGACGGTGTCGGGCAGGGCCTGGAGCCGGGTGCCGAGCCGCTCCTCGACCAGGGTCAGCAGCCGGTCGCGGGCGGCCGGACTGAGGGTGTCGAAGCCGCCCCGCAGGGCGGGCAGCCGGTCCAGGAACCCGCTGTCGGGCAGGCTGGTGACGCGCTCCAGCACCGGTTCCAGCACCTCGGGCGCGGAGGCGAACAGCCCCTCCGCCGCGGTGAGCAGCCCGACCAGCGCCCGCCCGAGCACGTGCCGGGCGGCCGGTTCGGTGGCACCGTCCACCCAGGAGGCGACGCGGTCGCCGAAGGCGGTGGGCCGTTCCTGTCCGAGCAGCACCCGCACCGAACCGGCCGCACCCCGCACCAACGGGCTCCCCCCGACGGCGAGTTCGGCCAGCGCATGACCGAGTCGCAGGCCGCCGGACTGGTCGGCCCGACGGGCCAGCTCCACCAGGGCCCGCGCGTCGGCGGGGTCGTCGGAGCCGCCCAGCCCTTCCAGCTGGCGTACGGCGGCGACGGTCAGCAGCCCGCCGGCGGCGGCCAGCGCGGCGGCGCGGTCACCGGCACCCGCCGAACCGTCGGGCGAAACGGGTGAAGCGGGCGCACCCGGCTCAGGACGAACGCCCGGGGCGGCGAGCGGTCCCGGGTCCGCGCCCGTCCCCGGCGCGCCCTCGGCGGGCCCGGCCGCCTGCGCGTCGCCCGGCGGCGCCGGGGCGGCGAGGCCCGGGATGTGACCGGCGGTGAGGCGGTCGAGGAGGGCGAGGCCGTCGAGGAGTTCGGGCAGCGTCCCGCTCTCCGGGAGGACGGCGGTGAGCTGGGCGAGCCGGGTGTCGGCCAGCGCGGGCAGGCCGCAGGCGGCGGCGTCGGCGAGGCCCTGGACGACCTCGCGGGCCGTCGGGCCGTCCGCCTGCCGCTCACGGCGGAGCCGCTCGCGCAGGGCTCCCTCGGCGGCCTGGGCCGGGGTGACGCCGCGGGTGCCCGCCACCGTCAGCATCGCGGCGACGGCCGGGGTCCACCGGACCTGCCAGCGGGTGCCGAGGGTCTCGGTGCCGCCGGCGCCGGTGCCGGCGACCGGCTCGCCGTACGGGACTCCGCAGGCGGCGAGGCGGTGCAGGAGCAGTTCTCGGCGGCGGTCGAGGGGGGAGCGCAGCGGGTCGAGGCGCAGTTCGCGCGGGGCGGCCTCGCCGGAGTCGGCGGGGCCGGGGAGGCCGAGGTCGGCGAGCAGGACCTCGACTGCGGGGGCGAGGCCGCTGCGCGGGGCGGCGGGCGCGGGCCGCCCGGTGCGGGTGCCGACCAGGACGCGTTCCAGCGCGCGGGCGACGGCCCGGCCGCGGCCGAGGGGTTCGCCCTGGGCGAGCACGGTCTGGACGGCCTCGACGAGTTCGCCGCGGCCGGGGGCGGCGAGCCCGCGCAGCCGGGCGAGGTCTCCGGCGAGCCGGACGATCTCGCGGGCGTCGGCCGGGCCCGACGGGTGGTCCTGGGTGCGCAGGGCGGCGCAGATCCGGACGGCGGTGCCGGTGAGGGCGTCGGCGAGCCGGTCCGCGTCCCCGCCCGCGTCGAGGACGGTGTGCTGCCACTCGGGGTCGCGGATGCCCGCCGGGTAGCCGGAGCGGGCGTCGAGCAGCGGGTAGGTGTAGGGGATCAGCGAGACGACGTGGCCGCCGTCCGGCCCGGGCACCCCGTCGGACGCCTCGCCGGACGCCTCGCCGGACGCCTCGCCGGCGGTGTCCGCCGACGGGTCGAGCAGCGCGGGCGCGTGGAAGGCGCCGACCACGGCGGCCACCCGGCGCCCGTCCGCGGCGGCCGCCCGGATGCGCGCCCGCATCCAGGCCTCGCGCCGCAGGTCGTACCGGTCGACGCCGTCGCCCTGCTCGGCGTCGCGGCGCATCGCCCAGCCGACCAGCAGGGCGGCACGCCGGACGGCCTCCGGGGTGGAGCCGGGGGCCGCGGTCTCGACCAGGCGGTCCCAGAGGTCCTCGTCGTCGTCCCGCCCGGTGAGCCGGTGGCGCAGCGCGTCGGCCACGCCCGGACCGGTGTCGGCGGCCGGTCCGTCGGGGCTCGGACCGGCGGGACGGCCCACGGACCGGCCCTCGGACCGACCCTCGGACCGGTGCGCGAGCGGCAGGTCGCAGGCGATCGCCTCGACACCGTTGCGACGGGCCCAGCGCAGGGCCGCCAGCTCCGGCGAGAAGTCCGCGAACGGGTAGAAGGCGAGCCCGGGGGTACGGTCCGAGGTGCCCTCCCCCGGGCCCGCGCCGTCCTCGGGCCCGCCGGGGGCGGCGGCGAGGGCGACGGGCGCCTGGGTGGACTCGTCGGCCAGCCAGCCGAGCCAGGGCTGGAACTCGGCGGGCAGTTCGACCAGCACCGCCTCGGGCCGGACGGCGTCGAGCAGCGCGGGCACCACCGCACTGAGCGACGGCGCGTGGTGCCGCACGCCGATCAGATAGGGCCCCGGCCCGCCGGTGCCGGAGGCGGCCAGCCGGGCCGCCTCCGCCTCGACGACCTCGCGCGGGTCTCGCGGGTCTCGCGAGTCCTGGGGCTCCGCGCCATCGGGGATGTCGGGGCTGTCGGGGATGTCCGCGCTGCTCATCGCCTCACGCCTCCAGTGCCGAGCGCAGGTCCCAGAGGGTGCGCCAGGTGGCGGCGCCCTGCTCGGCCCTGCGGCGGACCGGGCCGTCCCAGTAGCCGAGCAGGCGGGCCGCGTCGGCCGGGTCGTCCTTGCGGACGACGCCGATCAGCTGGCCGGGCAGCCGGCCGAGCACGTCCCCGGTGTCGGGGAGGTAGGCGGCGCCGACGCCGAGGGCGGTGGCCACCGAGACGGCCTCGGCGGTGCTCATCACGGTGGACGGGCGTTCGACGTCCCAGCCCTCGGTGGAGCGGCCGGTGCGCAGGTCCCGGAAGGCGGTGACGAGTGCCTCCAGGACCGCGTCGTCCACCGCGTAGGCGGCGCCGGCCCGGGCGACGGCGGCGGTGGACTGGCGACGGACCAGCTCGACCTCGGCCGCGAGGCTGCCGATCGGGCCGACCGTCTCGAAGTTGAACCGGCGCTTGAGGGCGGCGGACATCTCGCTGACGCCCTTGTCGCGCAGGTTGGCGGTGGCGATCAGGGTGAATCCGGCCGCGGCGTGCAGCTGCCCGTCCGGGGTGCCGGCCAGCTCGGGGACGGCGATCCGGCGCTCGGAGAGCAGGGAGACCAGGGCGTCCTGCACCTCGGGCAGGCAGCGGGTGACCTCCTCGACCCGGGCGACGGCTCCGGTGGTCATCGCGGTGAGCACCGGAGAGGGCACCAGGGCGTCCCGGCTGGGGCCCTTGGCGAGCAGCAGGGCGTAGTTCCAGCCGTACTTGAGCTGGTCCTCGGTGGTACCGGCGGTGCCCTGGACGGTGAGCGCGCTGGTGCCGCAGACCGCGGCGGCGAGCAGCTCGGAGAGCATCGACTTGGCGGTGCCGGGCTCGCCGACGAGCAGCAGGCCGCGCTCGCCGGCGAGGGTGACGACACAGCGCTCGACGAGTGCCCGCTCGCCGACGAACTTCTGCTCGATGGCCAGGCTCTTCCGTCCGGCCTTGAGCTTCTGGCCGTCGCTGCCCATCACGAAGGTGACCACGGCGCGCGGGGTGAGCCGCCAGCCGGGCGGGCGCGGGCCGGCGTCGTGGGCGGCCAGGAACTCCAGTTCGGCCGCGTACTTCTCCTCCGGCGGAACGATCTGCCGGGCGGCGGGGGCGGCCCCGGGGACGGCCGGGGAGCCGGCGACGGGGTCGGTCACGGTGGTACTCATCGGCGGGCGGCCTTCCTGCGCTTGCTGGTCTGGAGCTCTTCGTAGCCGGGGACGTCCCCCGTGCCGATCCGCTGCCAGGCCCGGGCGAACAGCTCGGGAACCGGCAGGTACGGCAGGACGGCGTGGTGGGTGGGCAGTTCGTACAGGCCGGCCTTCCAGGTCTCGGCGGGCAGGCCGGGGGACTTGGCCTCCTGCCAGCCGCCGGGCAGGAACAGGCTGCGGCCGGCCCGGGCCCGCTTGGCCTCCAGCACCAGGCTGGTGGCGGCGAGTTCGGCACGGGCCTTCTTCAGCCGGGCGGGCTTCCAGCCCGTCCAGCGGGCGACGTTGCGGTCGGTCGGGTCGGGCAGGGCGAGCAACTGGAGGTAGAGCACGGCGGCGTCCTCGCCGAGGCCGTGCGCGGCGACCACCTCGGCGACCAGGCCGGGGACGCTGAACTGCGGGTTCTGCGCCCAGCCGGTCTCCGCCGGGGAGGCCTGGGACTCCGGTGACTCCTGGGGCTCCGGGGCCGCCACCAGCCGCTCCAGCTCGCCGCTCAGGACGGCTTCCAGAGCGAGCCGCTGAGCGCTGAACACGTGCGGGTAGGAGAGCCCGTCGAGCAGTTCGAGCAGCGGGTCGTCGGCACCGGTGAGCCCGGCGGGGCGCAGCCAGGCCCGTTCCTTGCCCCCGTAGCCGGGGGCGAGAACCAGGGCCTCGCCGCAGCGGACCAGCCCGTCGGCGTCCGCGCCGCCCTCGGCCGGCAGACCGTACCTGGTGCGCAGGACCGGGGTCAGCCGCTCGCCCTTGACGGTGTACTCGAGCTCGTTGTCCAGCAGCAGGTGCGGGTCGGCGAGGCGCGCGCGCAGGGCCTCGGCGGCCCGGGGCAGCAGCGAGCGCAGCGGGCTGTCGTACGGGAGGTGGTAGGCGAGCCAGCGCAGGGCGGCGACGGCGCCGCGCAGGTCGTGTTTGGTCGGCGCCGCTGCCTGGTCGTCGGCGAGGAGCTGCTGGGTGCCGTCGTCCTTGCCTGCGGCCAGCCGGAATCCGGTGGTGCCGCTGAGCCAGGCCGTCCGGTCGGGGTTGAGCATCGCCTCGATCTGCTGGACACCGACACCGCTGACGGTGGCCTGGGCGTCCTCGGGGAGGGTGACGAGCCGTCCGAACCGCTGCGTCCACTGCTCGGCACCGGCGGTGACATCGGGGCCCTCGGTCCAGAGGGTCTTCGGGTCGGCGGGCAGCAGGGCGGCCCAGACGGCGGCCAGGGCCTCGTGGTCGCGGTCGCGCAGCCAGTCGCGGGCGGCCTTGGCCTCGGTGGACTTGAGTCCGTACTCCTTGAGCCGGTCGGCGGGCAGCGCGTTGCCGTACCACCGGAACAGGGTGTCGGTGGGGCTGAGCAGCAGCGTGGCGCGGGTGCTGCCGATGCCGGTGAGTTCGCCGAACGCGGCGGCGGGGGCGGCCTCCCGGGCGAAGCCGCCGTGCAGGGCGAGCAGCGCGGTGAACTCGGCCGTCCAGTCGGCGGTGAGGGTCTCCTCGGTGGTGCGCTCCTCGGCGGTGGTGAAGTGGGCGACCGGGCCGAAGGCGCCGCTCGGGTCGTGGTCGACGGCGAGCCAGTACACCCGGCCGTCGCGGTGGTGGCGGCAGCCGAGGATGATCACGGTGCGGTCGCCGTGCCGCAGCACCTGCCCGGCGCGCCGGTGGTGCTGCTGGTCCCCGTGGGTGAGCTGGTGGGCGTGGTCGTGGAGCGGCTCGGTGAGGGTGATCTCGCGCAGGGTGGCGCCGCGGTCGGCGAGCGGGCCCGCGGTGAGCTCGCCGAGCAGCAGGGCGAGCGTGGACCGCTCCGCCGACCCGGTGAGCGGGGCGGCCGCGGCGAACGCGAGGGTGTCGAGCCGGCCGAGCAGGTGGAGCCAGCCGTGGTGGTCTTCGTCGCCGTGCAGTGTCACCTTCAGCGGGTCGGACCAGCCCTCGGGGCCGGCGGCCGGCGGGTCGGCCAGGACGGCGGTGACGGTGCGCAGGTTGTTGAGGACCCGCCACTGCTCGCCGCCGTCCCAGGAGTGGCCGAGGCCGCCGAGGTGGGGCAGCAGGATGCCGACGGCTTCACGCAGGTCGTGGTCGCTGCCGTGCTCGGGCCGGTAGGCCGTGCCCGGCCGGGCGGTGCCGGCCTTGGGGCGGGCCTCGGCCTCGGGCTGCGGGACGAACCGGGCGGCCTGGTCGAGCAGGTTGGCGGCGAACCGGGCGAGCCCGGCGACGCCGGCCAGCAGCAGCGGGTGGCCGATGCCGGGCAGGGCGTCACCGACGGCCTGAACGGGTACCCGGTTGCGGGCCTTGCCGTTGGCGAGCAGGCGCCGCACGCCCTGGACGGTGAGCCAGCGCTGCTCCTCCTCGGCCACGGGCTCGGTGTCCGTCGGCCAGGCGGCGTCGATCAGCCGGGCGGCCTGTTCGGCGGTGACGGCGCGCAGGACGCGGGAGCCGTCCTCGTCGCGGGGCCGCAGGGCGTGCCAGTGGTCGACCGGGGGGACGAGGGCGGTGCCGGCGGCGTGCAGGTCGCCGGCCCGGCAGGCGCTGACCTCGGCGGTGCGATCGCTACCGGCGTCCCCGGCCCCGTCCGCGTCGGGCAGGACGAGGGCGAGGATGCCGCCGCGGCTCTCGGTGATCATCGGGTGGGCCGCGCCGGGGAGGCCGAGCCGGCCGACCGGGTAGCGCTGGGCGTGCTTGCCCTGCCCGGTCAGGACGAGGGTCTGCCCGTCGGCGGTGACGGTGGTGACCCGGGCCCCGTCGACGCGGGCCCAGCTGCCGAGCACCGTGCCGTCGGTGCCGAGCGGGGTGGCCTCCAGGCCGGGCTGGAGCGGCAGCAGCCGGGTGAAGCCGGGCTGGAGCCGGCCGGCGGCCGCGGTGGCGGCGATCCGGGGCGGCTCGGCGGCGCGGCCGAGGGTGCCGGTGGCCGGGTCGAACTCGGTGAAGGCGGATCCGTTCCGGCCGGAGCGCAGCGTCCAGTGGCCGGTGCCGTCACCGATCACCCGGTGCTCGGCGGGTACCCGGGTGTCCCCGGCGTGCAGCGGGCGCTCGCCGGACGTCCGGCCGCCGCCGGGCAGCGCGAGCGAGGGGACGCCGGGGGTGTCGCCGCTGCCGTAGTAGCGGACGATGGTCTCGCCGCCGAGCGCGAAGATCTCGGTGGGTCGGCCGGACCAGTAGGCGTGCTGCTTGCCCTCGCGGTACCAGGCGACCAGGAGCTCGCCGTCGGCGTAGCGAAGCCGGGGCTCCTGCCAGCGCTCCAGCTTGTCGGGGATGCGCAGGGTGTGTTCCAGCAGGATGCCCTGCGGGCCGACCACCAGGACCTGGTCCTTGCGGGCCAGGATCAGGGCGGGCCACGCCTCCTCGATGATCAGGCCCTTGCGGAACGTCGTGTCGACGGGTGAGCCGGGCGCCTCGCGCTGCGGGAGGCCGAGCCGGCCGAGCGCCTCCTCCAGGGCGGGCCAGCCGAGTTCGTCGAGGATGCCGGTGCGCAGGGCGCGGGCGAGCAGACCGGTGGCGTCGAGGCCGGCGATCCGTTCGGCGGCGGCCGGGTTCTCCTGGCGGATGGCGGTGCGGCTGAGGATCAGCTGCTGCAGGAGGTCGGCGGCGCCGGCCAGGCCACGGGCGGCGAGGAGTGTGTCGGCGCGCTCGTCGGACCATTCGACGAACAGCTCGCGCAGCACCGGGAGTGCGGGCAGGCCCTTGCGGACGGCGGCGTCCCAGGCCCGGGGGACGGCGGCGCGCAGGGCGGGCCGGAACCGGGGGTCGGCGGCGACGGCGGCGAGGGTGGCGCTGTCGGGGCCGGCGTCGCCGACCCAGTCGGTGAGGTCGAAGGTGTGGTCGTCGGCCGGGTCGGCGACCGGGACTCCCTCGGCGAGCAGCAGGTCGAGCAGGTCGAGCAGGGTGCTGCTGTTCCGGATGCCGGTGAAGAGGTCCACCGGGACGTCGTCGGCGCGCAGTCGCTCGGCCATCCGCCCGGCGAGGGCCACCGTGGCGGCGCTGGGACCGCTGGTGCGCCAGCTGCGGCCGAGGTGGCCGCACCAGCGCTGGAGCCAGGCGGCGGGTGCGGCCTCCTCCGCCCGGGGCCCGGTGAGCAGTTGCTCGGCGCCGCTCTCGGCGAGGACGGCGAGCCAGGCGGCGTCCTGGGCGGTCCGGTCCGAGGAGCCCTCCGGGTCGGGCAGGAGCTCCAGCAGGCGGGCGCGGACGGTCTCGTCGCGCCGGCCGAGCTCGACGACGACGCTGTGCCAGGACTTCCAGAACGCGCCCGGCGCCCGGTTGACGGCGGGTGAGGCGAGCAGCTCGGCGAGCAGCGCCTGCTCGTGCTCGGCGCGGTCGAGCCCAGCCGCGCGGATCAGGGCGCGGGCGTCCTCGGCCACCCCGGCATAGGGTGCCATGCCGGCCGCCGAGCGCTCGGCGCAGAGCTGGCGGAAGCGCTGCCAGGCGGTCAGCGGGTCGAGCCGGACGCTCAGCTCCTTGACGTACTGGCGCAGCGCCTTGACGGTGAGCGCGCCGGCCAGCGCGAACTCCAGGAAGACGGCGCGCAGCCGCTCCTCGTCGATCGCCAGGCCGTGGGTGCGCTCGGCCTCGCGGGCCTTGCCGAAGAAGGTGCCGGCGTAGGTCTGGTTGCCCTGTGCGAGGAAGATCCGGCCGACCTCCTCGCAGTAGGTGGGCAGGAAGTGCGGCACGGTGCGGCCGAGGCGCACGGCGAGCGCCTCGAAGCCGTCCTTGGCGTTGCCCGGCTTGGACTTGGCCTGCCGGGCGAGCCGCTCCATCTCCTTGACCAGGGCGAGTGCGTGGTGGCCGTTGGCCGGGTCGTGGACCAGTGCCCAGGCGGGGAAGCCGAGTGCCTCCTGGCGGACCTGGCCGACCTCGGCGGGCTCCCCGGTGGGCTTGAGCCCGAGGAAGTCCACCGCGAGGTCCTCGGCCGGGCCGAGCGCGCCGGGCACCAGCCGGACGATCCGGCGCTCGCCGAGCACCGGGTGGGTGTAGGCGCGGGCGGTGAGCACGTCCGCGACGCTGTCGGGCTGCCCGGCGCCGGGCAGGGTGCCGGCCGGGAGCACCGCTCCGGCGTCCAGCAGCTTCTCGTTCGGTCCGGTGGTGCTCATGCGGCTTCCTCCCCTTCGACCGTGCGGCCGGCGTGCAGCGCGGCGGCCATCCGCATTCCCTCGGACCAGGCGACCGGTCCGACCTCCGCGAGCGCCAGCACCTTGCCGTCCGGGCCCGTCCAGCTGAGTGCTCCGGTCTCGCACTCGTCGTACTCGTAGTAGTCGCCGACCCAGACCCGGGCCTCCAGGGCGACGCCCGCCTCGACGACGGGCAGCACGGCGTGGCCGCCGCGCACCCGGTAGCCGAGCCGGGTGCAGCGGCCGAGCAGCTCGCGCAGCTCCTTGTAGCGGCCGCCGGCGTAGTCGGTGACCTCGGTGGCCCCGGTGCCGGGCGCGGCCGGGCGGTGCCAGACCTCCCGGTAGAGCTGCTGGACCTGCTGGGAGACGCCGAGTTCGACGGCGAACTCGCGCAGCTCGGCCAGGTCCTCCAGGAGGACGGGGTGGGGTATCCGGATCTCGCCGTCGGTGAGGCGCACGGTGTCCCCGTCCAGGTCGACCAGGCCGAGGCCGCGCTCGGCGTCGGCGCCGCGCAGGAAGCCGGCGACCGCGCCGTCCGGGCCGGTGACCACCAGGTCGCGCAGCACGTCCTGCCAGGCCTCGTCGGCCCAGACGGCCGTGATCACGGCGGCGGGGAGGGGCAGCGAGCGCACCATCCAGCGCTCGACGTCCTCCAGACAGCGCCGCCGGTGCGCGGCCAGCCACTCGGTGAGCTGCTTGAGGCCGGTCACCACCGGGTCGTCACCGAGCTTCGACGGGACCGACTTCAACTGGCGGCCGGCCGCGTTGCGGCACACCACCCTGCCCTCCGCGTCGAGCGCGACTTGATAGCCGCCCGATCCCGCTTCCACCCATGCCACGTCCGCTCTCCTCCCAGCTGGTCAGTGATGGGAGGAACGTAACGGGACACACTGACAACACGTCTGCCGGGGGCCCGCCCTGGTCGGCGGCCCGACCCAAACCACTCGAACGGGTGATCTATTGGGTGGTCCCGACCGTGCCAGGCCTTAAGCGCGCCGGTCGGGCACCGGAGGGCGCGCCGTAGCCGCCCCGGCCCCCGCGCCCGCCCCGGCCGCCCCGCCCGCCCCGCCCGCCAGCGAGGCCAGCAGCCGCAGCGCCGCCTCGGACGGGGAACCGGGCTCCGCCGTGTAGACCATCACCCGCTGCTGCGGGGCGTTCGGCAGCTGCAACGGCTGCTGCGAGAGCGTCATCCGACCCACCAGCGGATGGTGGTACTCGCGCTCCAGATACGGGCACTCACGCACCTGATGGGCCGCCCACAGAGTGGAGAACTCCGGGCTGCGGACGGCAAGTTCACCCAGCAGCGAGGTCAGTTTGGGGTCGTCGGGGTAGCGCGCGGCGGCGACCCGCAGATGCGCCACCGCCTCCCGGGTCTTGTCCGCCCAGTCCACGAACAGCTCCCGCGTGTGCGGGTCGAGGAACACCATCGCGGCGAGGTTCGGCCGGTCGGCGGGCCGGTCCGGGGCGGCCTGGTCCAGATGTCCGGCGAACAGCGCGTGCCCGAGCCGGTTCCACGCGAGCACATCGGTGCGCCGCCCCAGGACGAGCGCCGGCACGTCCGGTATCGCGTCCAGCAACTGCCGCAGGCCCGGGCCCAGCCGCTCCGGCGCGGAACGGCGGCGCGCCGCCCCGGACGGCCGCGCCAGCACGTGCAGGTGCGCGCGTTCGGCCTCGTCCAGCCGCAGCGCGTCGGCGAGCGCCTCCAGGACGGCCTCGGAGGCGCTCCGGCTCTGCCCCTGCTCCAGCCGCGTGTAGTACTGGATGCTCACCCCCGCGAGCTGCGCCAGCTCCTCCCGGCGCAGCCCCGGCACCCGCCGCCGCGTGCCGTAGGCGACCAGCCCCGCGTCCTGCGGTTGCAGCCGGGCGCGCCGGGAGCGGAGGAATTCACCGAGTTCGGTCTGGGCGGTCTGGGAATCCATGGTGTCCAGTGTCCTCGACCGGCTGGTTCTTAGCCTGTCCCGGCCAGTAGTACCAAATATCGAGGTCTGGGTAACCCGGTCGCGGTCTTCGAGACTGCTCCGTGCGGTGGTCCGGCCCGGGCCGCCGCGGCGACGAACGCGATACCGGCGACGACGCCATCGACACCCCCCGCGACGACTGCGACGACTGCGACGAAAGGCAGCCCGTGCCCGCCCCCTCCAAGACCGCCGCCCCCTCCTCGACCCCGGCGGAGCCGTCCGCACCGGACCGGCTGCCCACCCGCCGGCGCCTGATCCTGGCGCTGCTGCTGGGCGCCCAGTTCATGCTCGCCGTGGACTTCTCCATTCTGAACGTCGCCCTGCCCGACATCGGCCGGGGGGTCGGCCTCTCGCTCGGCGCCCTCCAGTGGGTCGCCACCGCCTTCGCCCTCCCGGCCGCCGGGTTCACCCTGCTGTTCGGCCGCGTCGCCGACCTGCTCGGCCGCCGTCGGCTCTTCGTCACCGGCCTCGCCCTGCTGGCGGCCGGCTCGCTGGTGGGCGGTCTGGCCGGGAACTCCGCCGTGCTGCTCACCGGCCGGGTGCTCCAGGGCCTGGCCACCGCCATCGCGACCCCCGCCGCCCTCTCGCTGCTGACCACGTCCTTCCCCGAGGGCCCGCTGCGGCGGCGCGCGCTGGGCCTCAACGGCGCGCTGATGTCCGCCGGGTTCGCGGTGGGCGCCCTGTTCGGCGGCGTGCTGACGGACCTGCTCTCCTGGCGCTGGGCCTTCCTGGTGAACGCCCCGGTCGCGGTGGTGCTGCTGGTCGCGGCCCCGGCGCTGATCCCCGCCGACCGCGACCGCGCCACCGGCCGGCTGGACATCCCCGGCGCCGTCACCGTCACCGGCGGGCTGCTCTTCCTCGTCTACGGCATCACCCGGGCCGGGCACGCGGGCTGGGGCGACAGCGCCGCCCTCACCGGCCTGGCCGTGGGCGCCGTCCTGCTGGTCGTCTTCACGCTCGTCGAGAACCGCGCCGCCGAGCCGCTCGCCTCGCTGCGGGTGCTCACCAAGCGCACGGTCGGCTGGGGCAACCTGGGCGGGCTGGTGGTGTTCGCCATGGAGACGGCGATCGTCTTCCTGCTGACCATCTATCTGCAGACCGTCCTGGGCTACTCCGCGCTCGTCACCGGCCTGGTCTTCGGCGTCCCGGGCGTCACCGCCGCGCTCGCCGGCGTGCTCGGCCCGCGTCTGCTCGGCCGGGTCGGCGCCCGCAACAGCCTGGTCGCCGGGCTGGTCGTCCAAGGCGCGTCCAACGCCGTCCTGCTCCTGCTCGGCACCGACCGCACGGGCATCGTCCTGGTCATCGCCAGCAGCGCGATCGGCTTCTTCGGGCACGTCTACGGCATCGTCGCCTACACCGTCACGGCCACCTCGGGGCTGCCGGACCACGAGCAGGGCCTGGCCACCGGTCTGACCACGATGACCCAGCAGGTCGCCTTCGCCCTCGGCATCCCGGTGATCAGCGCCGTCGCCGTCGCCCGCACCGGAAGCTCCCGGGACCCGGTGGCCGTCCTCGACGGACTCCACCTGGCGATCGGGGTGGACGTCGCGGTGACGGTCGTGGCGGCGGTCCTCATCGCGGTCTTCCTGCGCCCGCGCGCCGCCCGCCCGGCCTGAGCGGTCCCGGGCCCGGCCGACCTCGCCGCGGGCGCGGGCGGCGGCCAGGCCCTCGCGAGTGCCGGAGACGATCAGCTCCCGGATGAACTCGGCGAGGGCGGCGAAGACGTGGAACACCAGCCGGCCGCGTTGAGGGCGTCGAGCTGGCGGTCGAGCTTCTGTCCGCCGGTGGACACCCGCGCGTATCCGATGCGGGTCTCGGTGTGGACGGCAGGCTCAGCGACCAGGAGTTCGAACTGGGCGCCTTCAAGTGGCCTGCTCACGCCCGGAATCCGGTCAGAAAACGGTGGTCGCGGTTTGTTGAACCACCCGGGTTTCTGAAGGAGTTTTTGAAGGCCCTGGGGCCCTTCCGGCGGCCTGCCCGGCAGTCTTCAATGGACGTTGGCTTGTTGAAGACCAAATGCCGAGGATCGCTGCGGAAGCCGGAGGACCCTGGAAGCACTACGCCCCCGGCAACCACAGTCGATGGCAACCGACGCCTCGTCGACGGATCAGGCGTCAGGAATGGCAACCACCTGTTCAGCGGTATGCCCGCCAGCCTCGACGTCCTGCCGGCTACCCAGGAATCCGGCCACCAGGTCGCAGAACTCCGCCGGCGTGTCGACCCAGGGCCAGTGCCCGCACCCGGACAGCACCTCCAACCGGGCCGCCGGGTAGCAGGACGCGACGAGCCGTGTCGGCGCGGTGCCCGTCACGCCGTCCTCGGCACCGGCAACCACCAGCACCGGGCTGAGCACAGCAGCACGGCGGGCAACTTCAGCTGCGGCAGCCGCTGCGGAGACAGGGCTCACATAGAAGGTCTCGCGCAGCCACGAAGGCGGCTGCGGATAGTCGGCCTCGGCCTCGTGGTGCCTCCGCGTCGCCTCCGACCAGGCACCATAGCTCCACGGCAACGCCCCAACTGCCAGCGCCTCAGCACTTCCCGGCTCGCCGGCACGCCGCTCCCGAATGGCAGCCACCTCAGCCTCGTCCACCTCCCGGGCGACCAGGCCAGCAGGCGTGACCAGTACCAGCCTCCCCAACCGCTCCGGATGGCGGGCCGCAAACTCCTGAGCTGTCAGGGTGCCGGCAGAGTGGGCGAGCAAGTCCACACGCTCCATGCCCAGGTGTCGGCGCAGTTCTTCCACGTCCCGGCCCTGCTCGGTGAAGGCACAACTGTCACGGTCCGCAGGGACCTCGGACCGCCCGGCGGCACGGGCATCCAGCAGTACCAGAGTGCGGTGGCGATCCAGACCTCCAAGATGGCCGAGATCGCGGACGTCCGCCCCCGGTCCGCCCGCCAGGCAGACCAGCACTGGGCCGCTCCCGGCAACCGAGTAGAACAACCTGGTTCCGTCATACGAGGTGAAATAAGGCACGAGACGCATCCTCGCAGGGAACGGCTTCCTCGGCGGATCGAAGGAACACCGATCACTCGATCAACGACCCTTACCAGCACCAGACCCGTCGTACGCACGACCGGCCCGGTCCGGTGCAAACCGGACCGGGCCCCGCCGCGCTCCGCTCAGCCCGCGACCGCCCGTGTCCCCGCGCGGGGGACGATCACCGGCGCGCCGTCGCCGGGGGCGGGCAGCACATCGCTGTCGATGTCGTACAGCGCCCGGACCAGCGGCGCGTCCACCACCTCGCGGGGCGGCCCGCAGGCGACCACGGCGCCGTCGCGCAGGGCGACCACCAGGTCGGCGTAGCGGGCGGCCGCCGCGAGGTCGTGCAGCACCATGACGACGGTCCGCCCGTCGGCCGCCACCTGCCGTACCAGTTCCAGTACTTCGACCGCGTGCCCGAGGTCGAGCGCGCTGGTGGGCTCGTCCAGCAGGACGACCGGGGCGTCCTGCGCCAGCACCATGGCCAGCCAGCAGCGCTGCCGCTGGCCACCGGAGAGGCGGTCCAGCCGGCGGTCGGCGAACGCCTCGACGCCGGTGGCCCGGAGCGCCTCGGCGGTCAGCCGTTCGTCGTCCGCCGACCACTGCCGGAACAGGCCCTGGTGCGGGTGGCGGCCGTAGCGGACCAGCCCGGCGACGGTGACCGCCTCCGGCGCCTGCGGGCTCTGCGGGAGCAGCGCCACCCGGTGCGCGGCCTGCCGAGGGCGCAGCCGCCAGATGTCCTCGCCGCCGACCAGCACCCGCCCGGCGTCCGGCCGGTGCAGCCGGGCGATCGAGCGCAGCAGGGTGGACTTGCCGCACCCGTTCGGGCCGACGATGGCCACCACCTGCCCGGCGGGCACGGTGAGGTCGACGCCGCTGAGCACCGGGCGCCCCGCGCCGTAGCCGGCCGCGAGCCCCTGGACCGCCAATTCCATCTGCCAGTTCCTTCGGTCGGGCCGGGTGGCGGCTCAGGAGGCGGTGAGCGCCTTGGTGATGTCGCCGATGACGACGTCGGCGGCGAGCGGGCCGCCGCGGGTGGACCAGACCGAACCGTCCACGGTGACGGTGTGGTTGTTCTTCACCGCGCCCAACTCCTGGTAGGCGGGCTTGGACTGGACGTCCTTCAGCGCGGCCTTGCCGTCGTCGGTGAGGGTGGAGAGGAACAGCCAGTCGCCGTCGATCTCGTTGATCTTCTCCAGGCTGAGCGCCGGGGTGTGCGCGTTGCCGTCCTTGTCCTGCGCCTTCGGGCGGGTCAGGCCCATGTCGAGGGCGACGCCGCTGGCGAACTGCTTCTTCTCCATCCAGCTGGGGCCGGTGGGGTTCCAGCGGACGATGGAGACCGCGGCCCCCTTGTTGGCGCCCAGTTCGCCGCCGGCCTTGGCGGCCTTGGCGTCGTAGTCGGCGATGACCTTGTTGGCCTGGTCCAGCTTGTTGACGGCGTTGCCGATGCCGCGGAAGGAGAGCTTCCAGTCGTCGGTGGGGGCCATGGTGACGACCGTGGCGGGGGTGATCTGGCGCAGCTGCTTGAGCATCTGCTCGTCCTGCATGTCGCCGGCCAGGATCAGGTCGGGCTTGGCGGCGATCACCTTGTCCATGACGGGCTGGAGCAGGTTGCCGACCACGGTGATGCCCTGGACCTTGTCCTTGAGGTAGGCGGGCGGCTCGTTGAGGCCCTGGCCGTTGGTGATGCCGACCGGCTTGACGCCGAGGGCGAGCACCGCGTCCAGGTCCTCCTGGGTGAGGGTGACGATCCGCTGCGGGTCGGCGGGGATCTCGACGGCGGTGCCGGTGGCGTCCTTGACGGTGCGCTTGCCGCCGGCGGCGCCCGAACCGCCCGCGGCGTCGGCCGCCGGGGTGCCGGACGAGGAGGCCGAGGCCTTGTCGGAGGAGCCCGACGAGCCGCAGCCGGTGAGCAGGAGCGCGACCGCCCCGGTGGCGGCCAGCGCTTGGACCGCCCGGCGGCGGGCGGGGTGGAGCGGGCTCTGGGCAGTCGGCATGGGTGCCTCCGGGCAGCGGTGGTGCGGAAGTTGAGAGGTGTCCCGGGGGCCTCGGGGCGACAGCCGGGTGAGGTCGGCGGTCGACGCCGGGCACCCCCGGGACGGAACATCCATTAGGTTAGCCTTACCTTATGACATTGTCGCAAGTGGGTACCGCCGACGCGGCCCGCACCGGCCCCGACGCCCCCGCCCCCAAGCCCGGCCGCGACCACCGCCATTGGCCCGCCGCCGCGGCGGCCGGGGCCGTCGTCGTCGCCCTGCTCACCCTGACCGCGCTCTCGCTCTCGGTCGGCGCGGGCGAGGTCGGCCCCGGCCAGGTGCTCGACTACCTGCTCGGCCGGCACGGCGCCCGCAGCGACAGCCGTCTCGCCCTGGTCGTCGGCGACCTGCGCCTCCCGCGCACCCTCACCGCGCTGCTGGTCGGCGCCGCGCTCGGCGTCGCCGGCGCCCAACTCCAGTCCGTCACCCGCAATCCGCTCGCCGAGACCGGACTGCTCGGCGTCAACGCGGGCGCCTCGCTCGGCGTCGTCCTCGGCATCGCCGTCCTCGGTGTGCAGACCTCCTACGGCTACCTGGCCTTCGCCTTCGGCGGCGCCGTCCTCGCCAGCGCCGTCGTGCTGCTCATCGCGGGCGGCCGGGGCGGCGGCTCCCCGATGCGCCTGGTGCTCGGCGGCTCCGCCGTCGGCGCCACCTTCGGCGGGCTCACCGGCGTCCTGATCGTCAACTCCCCCGAGGCGTACGACCGGTACCGGGTCTGGGTGCTCGGCTCGCTGGCCGGCGTGGAGGGCTGGACGATGCTGCGTCAGCTCGCCCCGGTACTCGGCGCCGGCTTCCTGGTCGCCCTGCTCACCACCCGGCCGCTGGCCGCGCTCGCCCTCGGCGACGACCTCGCGCGCGGCCTCGGCCACCGGCCCAACGCGACCCGCGCGGCCGTCGCCGTGGCCGTCACCCTGCTCACCGCCTCCGCGGTGGCCCTGGCCGGCCCGATCTCCTTCCTCGGCCTGCTCGCCGGGTTCCTCGCCCGCGCCGTCGCCGGGCCCCGGGTCGGCCGGCTCACCCTGTTCGCGGGCCTGGTCGGCGCGGCCGTGCTGACCGGCGCCGACGTCCTGGCGCGGGTGGTGGCCCGGCCGTTCGAGGCCCCGGTCTCGGTGATCGTCGCGCTGATCGGCGCACCGACGCTGATCGCCATCGTGCGCTCCCGCCGGATGGCCGCGCTCGGCATGACCGACACCGCGCCCGGCGAATCCGGCACCGCACGCGAGGAGAGCGCCACCGAGAAGCCCGACCTGGTGCTGCGGCGCGGCGCGCTCTCACTGCTGCTCCCCCGCCGGGCGCTGCTCGCCGCGGCCGGTCTGGCCACCGCCCTCCTCGCCGCCGTGGTCGTCGCCGCGCACGCCGGGCAGAGCGAACTCGGTCTCGGCCCCACCTTCCAGGCCGTCTTCGGCTACGGCGACCGGCTGGACGTCCTGCTGGTGCAGAAGTTCCGGCTCGGCCGGATCGTCGCCGGCATCGCCGCCGGGGCCGCCCTCGGCCTGGCCGGCTGCCTCACCCAGACGCTCGCCCGCAACCGCCTCGCCACCCCCGAACTGCTCGGTGTCAACGACGGCGCCACCGCCGCCGTGCTCATCTCCGTCTCGGTCACCGCCTCCGGCACCTTCGGCGCCTGGTGGGCCGGCCCGCTCGGCGCGCTCGTCGCCGTCCTGGTGGTCACCCTGGTTTCCGGCGGGCTCGGCGCGCGCGGCTACCGGGTGCTGGTCGTCGGCCTCGCCATGTCGGCGCTCGCCTCCGCCGTCATCCAGGTGGCGATGGCCCGCCGCTCGCTCAACTCGGCCGGGTCGCTGTACGTCTGGACCTCCGGCAGCCTCAACGGCCGGGACTACGCGGTGGCCACACCGGTGCTGATCGGGCTCGCGGTGCTGGTACCGCTCGCCCTGGTCGTCGCCCGCCGGCTCGCCGTGCTGCGCTTCGACGACAACGTCGCCTCCTCGCTCGGCGTCGACCCGGGCCGGGTGCGCCTGGTCTGCCTGCTGCTGGCGGTCGCGCTGGCCGGACTCGCCGTCGGCGTCTGCGGACCGGTCGGCTTCGTCGCCCTCGCCGCGCCCGTGATCGCCGGGCGACTCGCCGGGCCGTCCCGCGTCCCGGTACTCGGCTCGGCCCTGGTCGGCGCCGTCCTGATCGTCCTCGCCGACACCCTCGGCCGGGTACTGATCGACGGCGTGGAGATCCCCGTCGGCATCGTCACCACCGTCCTCGGCGGCCCGTTCCTGCTCTGGGTCCTGCTCGGCCGCAAGGGCAACCCCGCCTAGCCCCTTTGGAGTTACCGCATGCAGAGTGAACCGACCGCACCCGGTGGCGACTTCCTCGCCCGGCTGGCCACCGAGGGCTCCCCGCTGATCGGGCCCGACCCGGACGACCCGGCGTACCGGCTCGTCACCTTCGTCCACCGCGACGACCCGGACACCCCCTCCGACGGCGTCCTCGCCCTGGTCCACACCGTCACCGACAAGGACCGCCACGCGGGCGACCTCACCCCGCACCTGATGGCGCGTCAGCCCGAAGGGCACTGGGCGCTCACCTACCGGCTGCGCGCCGACCACCGGGCCTCCTACCAGTTCTACCCGGTCCGCGGCACCACCCCCGGCACCACGCGCGCCGACTGGCTCCGTGTCCTCGACGGCGCCCGGCCCGACCCGCTCGCCCGGGGTCCGCTGCTTCCCGCCCGGGACGGCCGCCACCCGTCGTCGGTGCTCAGCCTGCCGGACGCACCCGCGCAGCCGTACGCTCAGCGGCGCGACGGCGTCCCGCGCGGGCGGACGGTCACCGCCGAGGCGGCCGGCCGCCGGGTGGACGTCCACCTCCCGGCCGGACACGACCCGGCCCACGGGCCCTACCCCGTCACCGTGCTGCTGGACGGCGAGATGTGGGGCGAGGTGCTGTCCGTCGGCGACACCTTCGACAACCTCACCGCCGACGGCCGCATCCCGCCGACCGTCGCCCTGCTGGTCCACACCATGGGCCCCGGCCGCCCCGCCGACCTGAGCTGCAACCCGGACTTCGTGGACCTCCTCGCCGACCAGGTGCTGCCGTGGGCCGCCGAGTTGTACGGAACCACCTCGTCCCCGGACGCCACCGTGATCGCCGGCCAGAGCGCGGGCGGCCTCACCGCCGCCTTCGCCGCCTTCCGCCGCCCCGAACGGTTCGGCAACGCGCTCTCCCAGTCCGGCTCCTTCTGGTGGCCGGACGGCACCGAGTTCGACGAGGGCAGCGAGTGGCTGACCCGCCAGTTCGCGGCGGGTGATCGCCGCCCGGCCCGGTTCTACGTCGAGGTCGGCCTCCAGGAGTGGATGCTGCTCCCCCAGAACCGCCACCTGCGGGACGTGCTGACCGCCCGCGGCTACGCACTGGAGTACCGCGAGTTCAACGGCGGCCACGACTACGCCTGCTGGCGCGGCGGCCTGGCCGACGGACTGGCACACCTGCTGGGCCCGGACGGTGCGGCGGGCGTGTCCCCCACCGGAGCGCCCTCCTGATAGCCGTAGGGAGGGGAGGGCGGCCGATACTGCCGCCGGGTTCGACAACGCCTGAAGCGGAAGGCTGTTCACATCGACACGTTGATGGAGGAACAATGACCACCGAACTGACCTGGTTCAAATCCAGCCACAGCGGGACCGAGGGCGGCGACTGCGTCGAGGTCGCCGTCACCCCCGCGACCATCCACGTCCGGGACTCCAAGGACCGGACCGGCACCCAACTCGCCTTCTCCCCCGCCGCCTGGGCCGACTTCGTCGCCTTCACCGCCCGGCACCAGCAGTAATCTCCGGAGCCGCACGGACTCGCCCCCTCTGTCGGGCGGATGGCCGTCGCCATCCGCCCCACAGACGGTCACCTCAAGCCAGGGGCAACGGCCTTCGGACAGGCCGGGCGCGCCCCAGCCCGCCTGCCTCAGCCTCTGCCACACCGTCGGATTCGTGTCAGCACGAGCTCGGAAATCACCCGCACAGGGGGTTTCGGCCAAATCCGCACCCCTTCCAGGCCGACGCCGAAGTAGCCTCGGGTGCCAGGCCAGTACGAGGACCCGGGGGGTCAGCGATGAGCGAATCTTCCACCACGCCGCCTCCCATGTCGTGGCGGTACTGCGGCAACCAGATCAAGCTCTGGCGCACCCACGCCGGAGTCAGCCGCGAGGACTTGGCCAAGGAGGCCGGGTACGTCGTCGAGAGCCTCCGCTCGATGGAGGCCGGCCGCAGACGCCCGTCGAGACATCTGCTCGACATCGCCGACCAGATGTGCGGAGCGAAGGGCATCCTGGCGGCGGGAGAGGAGTACCTGAAGCCGGAAAAGTACCCGTCGTTCGCCGAGGACTACATGCGGTACGAGGCCGAGGCGGTGGTCGTCAACTGGTACGAGAACCAGCTGATTCCTGGTCTGCTCCAAACCGAGGAGACCGCCAGGACCATCATCAACGCACGCTGGCCTCCGCTGGACGACGAGACGGTCGAGGCTCGCGTGGCCGCCCGGTTGGAACGTCAACTGGTGCTGAAGACGCAGACCAAGGCCTTCAACTTCCTGATCGAGGAGACTGTCCTGCGTCGCCCTCTCAGCACGGAGGAGGCACACATCCGACAGCTGAGACATCTCCTGAGCGCCGGGGAACCACGCAACGTGACCGTCCAGGTCATTCCCTCGAAGGGCGTACACCCCGGGTTGGAGGGACCGTTCATCCTTCTGGATTCCCCCGAGCACGAGCGGCTCGCGTACGAGGAGGGCCAGGCGATGGGGCTGCTTCACTCTGACCGCGACAAGGTCCACCTGCTCAGCCAGCGACATGAAATGATCCTTCGGCAGGCCCTCACCCCGGAGGAGTCGGCACGGTTCATCAACACGTTGGTGGAGGATCAATGAGCACCGAACCGACCTGGTTCAAGTCCAGCCACAGCGGAAGCGAGGGCGGTGCCTGCGTCGAGGTCGCCGTCACTCCCGTGATCATCCACGTCCGGGACTCCAAGGACCAGACCGGCCCACAGCTCACCTTCTCCCCCACCGCCTGGGCCGACTTCATCGACTTCACCGCCCAGCACCAGCAGTAACCTCCAGGCCCACACAAACTCACGCCCCCTCCGAGGAAC
>NZ_JBIVRD010000019.1:73695-157235 GCF_044755565.1 Kitasatospora sp. NPDC092286
CGCCGTCACCCCCGCCACCGTCCACGTCCGGGACTCCAAGGACCAGACCGGCCCACAACTCGCCTTCTCCCCCACCGCCTGGGCCGACTTCATCGACTTCACCGCCCAGCACCAGCAGTAACCTCCAGGCCCACACAAACTCACGCCCCCTCCGAGGAACTGGCACGGTTCATCAACACGTAGGTGGAGGATCAATGAGCACCGAACTGACCTGGTTCAAGTCCAGCCACAGCAGCACCGGCGGTGGCGAGTGCATCGAGGTCGCCGTCACCCCCGCCACCGTCCACGTCCGGGACTCCAAGGACCAGACCGGCCCACAACTCGCCTTCTCCCCCACCGCCTGGGCCGACTTCATCGCCTTCACCACGCGGAAAGGATGGTGACGACGGCGGCAGTGCTCTCGGCGGGCTCCTGGGGCACCGTGTTCGCGTCCGTGCTCGCCGACGCCGGCACCGACGTGACCCTCCACGCCCGGCGCGCCGAGATCGCCGACGCGATCAACGAACGCCACCAGAACCCCGTCTACCTGCCGGGCATCGACCTGCCCAAACAGTTGAGGGCCACCACCGACGTCGAGCACGCCCTGGCCGGCGCCGACTACGTGGTCGTGTCGGTGCCGGCGCAGGCCATGCGCGCCAACCTCGCCACCTGGGTGCCGCTGCTCGGCCCGGGCACCGTGCTGGTCAGCCTCATGAAGGGCATCGAGCTCGACTCCGGGATGCGGATGAGCGAGGTCATCGCCGAGGTCGCCGGCGTCGGCCCGGAGCGCGTCGCGGTGGTCAGCGGGCCCAACCTGGCCCGGGAGATCGCCAACCGGCAGCCCGCCGCGAGCGTGGTCGCCTGCGCCGACGAACCGGTTGCCAAGCGCCTCCAGGCGGCCTGCCGCACCCCGTACTTCCGCCCCTACACCAACCCCGACGTCATCGGCTGCGAGTTCGGCGGCGCGGCGAAGAACGTCATCGCCCTCGCGGTCGGCATCGCGGTCGGCATGGGGCTCGGTGACAACGCGCAGTCCCTGCTCATCACCCGGGGCCTGGCGGAGACCTCCCGGCTCGGCGCCACGCTCGGCGCCGACCCGCGCACCTTCTCCGGTCTGGCCGGCATGGGCGATCTGGTCGCCACCTGCTCCTCCCCGCTGTCGCGCAACCGCTCCTTCGGCGAACACCTCGGCCGCGGACAGTCCGTCACCGGGGCGGCTGCCGCGATCAGCCAGACCTCCGAGGGCGTCAAAACGTCCGAGGCGATCCTCCGCCTCGCCCGCCGCCACGGCGTGGAGATGCCCATCACCGAGGCCGTCGTCCAGTTCCTCCGGGGCGAGGTCAGCCTCACCGAGGCCACCGCCCTGCTGATGGAGCGGCCCACCAAGCCGGAACGGCACGCCCGCGCTGTGTTGCGTAACGTCACGGAGACTCCGGAGAGCTACTTGTCTTTGCCGTAGCTATGCGAGCGCGGGGCCGGCACCAGCAGTAGCCTCCGGGGCGGACTGGCTGGCGACCAGGTCCCGATACGGGGTGCAGCGGGCCAGGAGGGTGGCGTGGCCGCCGGCGTCGATCACGGTGCCGCGGCTCATCATGATCACGTGGTGGGCGTGCTGGACGGTGGAGAGGCGGTGGGCGACCACGATCACCGCGCGGGTCTTCGCCAGTTCCGCCACGATGGCGCGGAAGCGCTGCTCGTTGAGCCCGTCCAGCTGGCTGGTGGGCTCGTCCAGCAGGACGATGTCGGCCTCGGAGAGCAGCGCGCGGGCCAGCGCCATCCGCTGGCGCTGACCCCCCGACAGATCCGACCCGCGGCCCAGCAGGGTGTCGAGGCCCTGCGGGAGGCGGGCGATGTCCTCGGTGAGCCCGACGGCGTCCAGTGCGGCCACCAGGTCGCCCTCGTCGACGGGCCGGGCCCGGCCGAGTTGCAGGTTCTCCCGGACGGTGGCCTCCAGCAGGGTGAACGCCTGGTCGACGTAGGCGATGCGGGCGCGCAGCGCGTCCAGCGGCCAGTGCCGGGCGTCGTGGCCCAGGACGGTGATCGAGCCCGCGGAGGGCCGGATGAAACGGTCGATGAGTGAGAGCGTGGTGCTCTTGCCGGCTCCCGAGGGGCCCACGACGGCGGTCAGTCCGGTCCGGGCGGTGGTGAAGGAGATCCCGCGCAGCGCGGCGTCACCCGACCCGGTGTGGGTGTAGGAGACGGCACGGAAGACCACGGACGGCGCGTCCGGCAGCGGGGTGGGGGCGGCCGGTCCGGGGTCCCGGGGATCGGTCTCCGGGGCGAGGCACAGCAGTTCGTTGCAGCGGTCCCGGGCGGCCAGCCCGGCCTGGAGCCGGCCGAAGCCGGTGGCCAGGGTGCTCACCGAGGGGACGGTCTGGAGGAGGTAGAGCAGGAACGCGGCGAACGCCGCCACCTGGAGGTCCCCGGCCGCCAGCCGGGCGCCGCCGGTGAGGATCACGGCGATCATCGCCAGCTGGTTGCCGAGCGTCAGCACCGCCGGGATCAGGGCGCCGAGGCGGGCGCCCTCCAGGGAGACGGCCCGCAGCCGCTCGGCGTCCGCCGCCAGGGCCCTGGCTGCCACCGGTTCGGCCCGGTACGCCTTGATGGTGGTGAGCGCCTCCAGGTCGGCCGTGAAGCGCTGGGCGATCCGGCCGACCGCGTCCTGCTGACCGGTCACGTTGGCCTTCATCCGGCGCAGGATCAGCAGGACCAGGACGGTCAGCACGGCGAGGGCGACGACCGTGGCCAAGGTGAGGACCCAGTCGATCCAGACCATCACGAGCAGCGTCGAGGCGACGGTCAGTGCGGCCAGCGGAAGCTGGGTGGCCACCTCGACCACCTGGCGCAGCAGCAGCGCGTCCGAGGTGATCCGGGCGGCGAGCTCCCCGGTGCCCTGGGCCCGGACCACGGCCAGCGGCAGCCGCAGCGTGTGCTCCATGAGGCGGATCCGCAGGCGGTACGTCATCCGCTCGCCGATCCGGGCCAGCAGGAAGCCCGACAGCGCCTGGGTGAGGGCTCCGGCGACGGCGGCCACGCACATCATCAGCACGTCGGTGCCGAGCGGCCGGTGGTCGGAGAAGTCGGTGATGATCTTCCGGACCAGCAGCGGGAGGGCCAGGGCGGCGGCGGTGGCGGCCAGGGCGAGCAGGAGTGCGCAGACGAGTCGGCCGGGCTCGGCGGTGAGTTCGCGGCGCAGCCGTACCCGGCCCGGCGCGCGGCGGTCGGTGCGGGGGGTCCGGTCGGCCACGGGCAACCTCTCTGCTGGTTCGGCGGTGTCGCGCGGGCGGACGGGCGGCGGTACCGGCACCGGCTGTGCACGAACAGACAAGCGGCGGCACCGACGACCGCGCGGACCGGGCCGGAACGGCTGGGTGCCGCTCCGGCCCGGTGGCCGGCCGGGCCCGTGGTGACGGCCCGGCCGGCTCCGCCGTGCTGCCCGCCCTACCGGGCGGCGGTACGACTCAGAGACAGAGCAGGGTGCTGACGGTGCTGGCACCGCAGTTGAGCACGCTCAGCGAGCTGGTGTTCGCGAGGGCGTCGTCGATCGGGGCCGCCTCGGTCTCGGGCAGTTCCATGGTCTGGAGGTCGAGGATCGCCATGACTGGTCTCCTTCACTTCGGGGTTGATCGCCCGGCCGGCGGCCGGGAGTCGGTGGGGGCGCGGGGCCCGCGCCCGGGGCGGACAGGCCGCGAGGGGCCCGTCAGCCGGGGGTGGTGGTGGTCGGCGGGGTGGCGCCGGGCCCGCCGGTCCAGGGGAGGAAGGGCGTCCCGGCCAGCGCCGTGCCCAGGGCCAGCAGCACCCCGGCGGAGCCGGTGGCGAGGTCCGCCGAGAGCCGCAGCAGCTGGTCGCCGGGGAAGGCGAGCCGGCCCCGATAGGGGACCTGATGCAGGGTCAGCAGCGCCCGCTGGCGGTCCAGCAGGGCTGTCGCCTCCGCTTCGTCGGCGCGCTGCCGGGTGACGGCCAGGTAGCCGAGCAGCCCCGACCGCCCGTTGAACAGGCCCGGCTGGATGACGAATTCGGGTTCGGCGGCCCGGCGGATCGGCCGTTCCCGGTCGGCCGAGGGGCTGTCGGGGCGGTGGGCCAGCAGGGCGTCCAGCGCGAGGCCGATGCCGGCGCTGCCGGTCTCGAGGTACGGCAGCACCCGGCGGCCGTCGACGACCTGGAGGGTGCCGTCGGCGATGCTCGCGCACCGGTCGAGGTCGAGCTCCAGCAGGGTCTCGGCCTGGTCGAGCAGGGCGGTCTCACCGGTCCGCTCGTACAGGCGGACCAGGGCGAGCGCGGTGCCGGAGGCGCCGGCCAGCAGGCCCGCCCGGCGGCGGGGGTCGCCGCGGCCGGTCTTCTCCAGGGCGTCGGCCGAGGCCCTGGCGAGGGCCAGCGCCTCGTCCAGCAGCCGCGGTTCACCGGTGGCACCGGCGAAGTGCAGGAGCGTCAGGGCGATGCCGGGCGCCCCGCCGGCCAGGCCGGGGCCGGGTTCGTCCGCCGAGGCCTCGGCGAGGCGCCGCAGCAGCCCGAGGGCCGCTTCCCGCTCGCCGAGCAGGTCCAGGACGTAGGCCACACCGTGGGTGCCGGAGTACAGGCCGGCCGTGGCCGGGCGGGTCCGGGCGGCGCGGGCCAGCCACCGGACGTGCTCGGGGTCGGCCCCGGCACCGGTGGCGTGCAGGGCGTAGAGGACACCGGCCGCGCCGTGGGCGAGGCCCAGGCCGCCGTGGGTGAACTGGGCGACGTCGCCGGGGAACAGCCGGTCCGCGCGCTCGGGGGTGGCCATCGCCGCGATACCGGCGGCCAGCGAGTCCCTGATCCCCGGCCAGTCGGCCTCCGGCGCGGCGAGCAGCGCCCTGGCCTCGGCCCGGTGCCCGCCCAGCTCGGGCCGGCCGGTGCGGCCGTCGGACGGGGCGGAGCCGAGCAGCCGGCGGATCTCGTCGGTGTAGCCGGGGGGCACCGGGAAGCGGCGCTCGATGGCGTCGGCGAGTTCGCCGGCCTTGCCCGGGTCGAGGGCGAGCAGCTGCGCCAGCGGCAGGAAGAGCCAGAGCCGGATCGCGGCCAGCCCGTACCGGTCGATCTGCGTCCCGGTGTGTCCCGGCGGCGCGGTGAAGCCGGCCGCGCCCAGCGCCGGGCGGACGAAGTCCTCGACGGTGCTGGCGAGTTCGAAGTCGATGAAGCAGAGGTCGCCGTCCGGCCGGATGATCAGGTTGCGCGGGTGGAGGTCGCCGAAGACCACCCCGCGGGCGTGGATCGCCGCCAGGGCCTCTTCGATCCGGTCCACGATCCCGAGCGCCTCGCGGGTGTACTCGGCGACCGAGGCCTCGTCGGCGTCCGGGTGGATCAGCGGGTAGCGGGCGGTCAGCCACTCGCTGAGGGACCGGCCCTCGACGAACTCCTGGACCAGGAACTCGTGTTCCCAGGCCGTCAGCAGCCCGTGCTGCGCGGGGACACCGGGGACGCCCGCCAGCCGGAGCAGGATGTCGTGCTCGTTGCGCAGCCTGGTCACGGCGTCGACCCCGCGCTGGTCCAGGCCGGCGTACGGCCGGGCCTCCTTCAGCACCACCTGCGGCCCGTCGGCCCCGTCCCGGGCCAGGTAGACGCCCCCCGCGTTGGAGAAGTGCAGGACGCGCTCCACGGTGTACGGGAGCCCGGTGTCCTGCTGCGCCGCCCGTTCCGCCACGGCCGGTGCGATGCAGGCGGGCACCGGAGCCCAGGCGGGGACGGCGAACCCGGCGCCGCGGACGTCGGGCACCAGCCGTCCGTCCGGGCCGGCGAGGGCGAGCACCCGTTCCCCGGTGTCGTTGCGGCAGTAGCGCTCCGCGAACCCGCCGTACCTCAGGTAGAGCGGCCCCTCACCCCAGCGGAGGTCGCTGAGGATGTACGGCCCCCGGCGTCCGGCCAGCAGCCGGCCGAGGCCGTCGAGACATCGCTCCAGCTCGGCGTCGTCCACCGGGTAGAGCGTGCAGAACTTCCCGCTGGCGCCGCGCGCCGCGTATTTGGAGTTCTGCACCTGGAGGATGGGCAGGCCGCGCAGGAACTTGAACGTGATGCGCTCCCGCAGGCAGTACGCGTGGACCTCCTCCAGCACCTCCTCGGCGGTTTCGAGGCACGACGACACATGGATCTTCCAGCCCTGGAAGGGCAGTTGGACGTCCACCGGCCGCACCACGGTCCAGAGCTCCAGATCGCCGCGTTCCCACCCGGTGGGCAGCGGCCGTCCGACGGCGGCGAACTCCTCGTGCGCGCCCCAGCGCCGGGGCGAGTCGTAGAAGAGCGGGTCGGCAAAGGCGTAGGCCTCGTACCGGTTGTCCAACGGAAACCCTCCTCGGAGCGGGGTGCGCGAGTGGGTCGGCAGCGGAGCCGACATCCGTCACGGCCCGGGATGGCAGGGGTCGTCGGCGGATCAGTGACAGTGAGCCGGAGAAACCCGGCTGCAATGTGACTATCCGAATATGGGGGTGCTGGAGTTTACGCGCAACGGCGCGGACCCGGCCATTCCAACGGCCCGCACGCCCCCCGCTCAGCCGTGCGCCCATGAGTACGCCGGGGAGCGGACGTGTGCGCCGCCCCGGCCGCAAGGGCCCGCTCCGAGGGGGCGACGCGGGCGGGCGGCCGTCCGGCGAGGGTGCGGAGCGCCGGCCGGGAACCGTCATTGACCTGGACGGAAGCGGCGACCGGCGCGGTGCGCGAAGCCACCGTCGACAACAACCCTGACGCCGGGTCACACCGGCGCGCGCACGGTGGCGTTCACGCTTCCGTCAACGACCGCTCATGGGAGATCGCGGGGAAATTCAGCAGGAATGGACGGAACCATTCCCCCAGATCGATTTCCTGTTCCATTGAGGGCGCATTTCGGGGTGCCCGAAGGCCGCTCGAAAACCGTTCGGAGTGCTGACCTCTCCGCGCGACGACATCACGAAAGGGGCGGGTGGCGGCGGCCACCCGCCCCTCAGGGGCGTCCCCTCAGGCCGGTGTCACCGGCCATCCGTAGAAAACGGTCAGTACCAGAGGTCGGGGCTGAGCTGGTAGTCGTAGCCCGAGCCGCCCTGCCAGTAGAGGCGAACCTCGGCCTTGTAGTCGTGGCCCGGGGTCGGGTTGGAGAGGGTGTAGCTGTAGCTGTACTGGCCGGAGCGGCAGGGGAACGAGGTGGAGAGGGCCTGGCTCTGGGTGGTGTAGTCCCAGAGGATGATCTGCTCGGTGCAGCTGTTGCTGCCGAGGTTGGTGACCGCCGTCGCGGTGACCTGGCCGCCGCCCGCGCTGATGCACGCCTGCTCCCAGGCGGGGCCGCCGCAGCCGCCGCCCGATGACGCCGCGGCGGTGCCCGCGCCCGCGAGGGCGATGCCGCCGAACAGCGCCGTGCCGGCCAGCACCATGGCGGCCTTCCTGATTCCCTGAACGACCATGATCGGTCCCTTCCTGTGCCTGCCCCGTCCGGGTGACCGGGCAACCGCGAGAAGCCTCGACGACGGTGATGGACATTCGATGAGCACGCCGGCGGAGGCCCTTCACCCCAGGCCGCGCAGGATCTCCCGGACCTCGGCCGCGTCCGAGGCGAGGCCCAGCCGCTCGAAGTGGCCCAGGGCCTGGGTGAGGCAGGCCCTGGCCCGGTCGGTGTGGTGCAGCCCGGCCAGCGCCCGCCCGAGGACCCGCAGCAGGGTGCCCTCCAGCATGCCGCCGACCTGGCGGGCCTGCGGGAGCGCCTCCTCCGCGGCCCGGACGGTGGCCCGTTCCCGGCCGGCCGCGAGGTGGATGTGGGCGATCAGGCTGCCGGTGGCGGCCTGGAAGCCGATCATGCCGAAGGAGCGGAACCGCTCCAGCCCGTGCTCCGCCGCGTCGAGGGCGGGCGCCAGGTCGCCGCACAGGTGCAGCACCCGGGCGAGGTAGTACCGGCCGACCGCTTCGGAGATGGAGACCTGCGCGCCCGTCAGTTCGGCACAGCGTTCGGCGGCGGCCCTCGCCTCGGCCAGGTGCCCGCACTGGGCCCGGTTGAAGGCGAGTTCGCCGAGCGCGAGCCCCTCGGCGGTGCCGTCGTCCAGCCGCTGGAAGACCGCCGCGGCCTCCTCCAGCGGGCCGATGGCCGCGCCGAACTCCCGCAGGGCGCGGGCGTTCGCGCCGAGCAGCTGGAGGACGTTGGCCCGCAGCCGCAGCCGGTCCGGCCCGTCGCACAGCTCCAGGCAGCGGCGGAGTTCCGCGCCCGCCCGCGCATAGGAGTTGGCGTGCCAGAGCATGCTGCCCCGGACCGAGCGGGCCAGTGCCTCGGCCGCGCGGTCGCCGCGGGCCAGGGCGGCGGCGGCGACCTGGCCGGCGAGGTCGGCGACCGTCGCGATGTAGCCGCGGCCGAAGAGGACGGAGCCCATCTTGTCCAGCAGGTCGGCGGTCTCGGCCAGCGGCAGGCCGGGGTCCTGGCAGGCGCGGTCGATCACCGCGCGATGGAGGGCGGTCCTGGACCGCATCCAGGCGGTGGCGGACTCCACCGTGCCGAACTCCTGCCCCGGCACGGTGGTCGTGGCCTCGATGAGACTGCGCCGGGCGCGGTCGACCCGGTGCGCGGTCTCCTCGGCGTTGCGGGCGCTGGCCAGGGCGAAGTCCAGCAGCCGGGCGAACGCCGCCGTCACCGAGGCGGGAGTGTCCTCATGGCCGCTCCGCTGCCGGGCGAACACCCTCAGCAGGTCGTGGAAGCCGTACCGGTCGGCGGCGGGCGACTGCAGCAGGTTGAGGTCGACCAGCGTCTCCAGGAGGTCGCGGGTCTCCTCGGGGCCGCTGCCGAGCAGCGCCCCGGCGGCGGCGACGCAGAGCTCGGGGGCGTCCGGCAGCGCGAGCAGCCGCATGGCGCGCGCCTGCGGTGCGCTGAGCCGGGCGCAGGAGAGCGCGAGAACGGACTCCACGGCGGTTTGGTGGCAGGCGAGTCGGGCGAGCCGGGTCTGCTCGTCGGCGAGGCTCGCGGCCAGCACGCCCAGGGTCTGCGCGGGGTCGGCCGCCAGCCGGGAGCCGGCCACCCGGACGGCCAGGGGCAACAGGCCGCAGGCGGTGACGATCGCCAGTGCTGCCTCGGGCTCGGCCTCGGTCCTGGCCCGGCCGGCGATGCCGGCGAGCAGGTCGAGCGCCTCGGCCGGCTCCATCGCGTCGAGGTGGAGGTGGCGGGCGCCCGGCAGCGCGGTCAGCCAGGCGCGGCTGGTGACCAGCACCGCGCAGGTCCGCGAGCCCGGGAGCAGCGGCGCGATCTGCTCGGCGGTGGCCGCGTTGTCGAGCAGGAGCAGCAGCCGGCGGCCGGTGACCGTCGTGCGGTAGAGCGCGGCGCGCTCGACCGGGTCGGCGGGGATCTCGCGGTCCTCCACGCCCAGGGCGGTCAGGAAGGCGCCGAGCGCCTCGGCGGGGTCGAGCGGATCGGCCTGGGCGCCGCGCAGGTCGATGTGGAGCCGGCCGTCGGGGAAGCGGTCGCCCAGGGCCTGCGCGACGTGCACGGCCAGGCTGGTCTTGCCGACCCCACCTATCCCGTTGACCGCCGAGATGACGACGGCGCCCGGGTCCGGGCCGGCGAGCACCTCGGTCAGTTCCGCGACGGCGGCCTGTCGGCCGGTGAAGTCCGCTACGGCAGCGGGCAGTTGGTCGGGTACCGGCGGCCGCGCCGAACCGGTCGGCTGGCCAGGGGAGTCGGGCCTCGCGTGGACTCCGGGCCGGCCCGGGGTGCCGAGGGCGGGGTCGGCGCGGAGGACGCGGGCGTGCAGCGCGTCCAGTTCCGGACAGCCCAGCCCTTCGGCGCGGTAGAAGCGCCGGGCGTCGGCGTACACGGCGTGGGCCTCGGCCGGCCGGCCCGACAGGTGGTACTCCCGCATCAGCAGGGCCCGGAACCGTTCCCGGAAGGGGTGGGCGAAGACGGCCTGGTCGAGGTCGACGAGGCAGGACGGGCTGTCCCCGAGGTCGACGTCGAGGCCGAGCCTCGACTCCAGCGCGTCCACCCGGCGCTCGGCCAGATGGCGGCGCAGCTCGGCGGCGTGCCGGCCGGGCAGCCCGGCGAGCGGCTCCCCCTCGTGCAGGGCGAGCGCGCGGGTGAGCAGTTCGCGGGCGCGCGGCCGCTCACCGGCGGCGAGGGCGTCGTCGGCGCCGGCGACGAGGAGGTCGAACGTGCCGGTGTCGAGTGCCTCGGCTGGCACGTCGAGGCGGTAGCCGCCGTCGACCGTCACCAGCAGGTGCTCGGCGCCGTGGTTCCTGAGCTCCCTGCGCAACCGGTAGGCGTGGGTGGCCAGGACGGACCTGGGCCGGTTCGGCGGGCTGTCCTCGTCGAAGATGCCGTCGCCGAGCCGGGCGGACGTGAGCACCCGGCCCGGCTGGCCGAGCAGCATGGCCAGAAAGGCCTGTTGCTGCCGGCGTCCGAGCGCCAGGCGCCGGTCGCCGTGCCAGGCGGCCAGCGGGCCCAGGAGGCGGAAGCGAAGGCCGGCTCCGGCCGCTCGCTCGACTGCGGTGGTCTCCATGTCGGGTCTCCCTGTGGACTCGGAGGTCCCGGGCCGGCGCGGGGAGACGGCGGGCGCACGTCTTCGGCCCGGCCGGCCCGAGGACCGGTCAGGCCGCCGAGCAGCCGGTGGGCGGGGGCAGGACCACGTAGGGGCTCTCGGTGGAGGCGGGGCCGGCGAGCGGGCCCCGGGTCTGGCCCGGCACATAGGTGATCCCGGGCTGCCGTTCCCAGAGGGTGCGGTTGCAGGTGTCGGTGATCAGGAGGTCGCCGTTGCGCCAGAGGGTCAGCCGGGCGTGCGGGTGCCCGCCGGTGCCGCTCTCCCAGCAGAGGCCGCCGGACGCGTTGAGGACGACCAGGTTGCCGTCGGCGCGCATGACCGCCTTGGCGCCGCAGCCGACGGTGCCGGACGCCCAGGTCGCGGACTGGCGTGACCAGTCGTGGCCGGGCGCGTAGTAGGTGACGAGGTTCCCGTCGGACTGCATGATGAGGCGCGCGGTGCCGTACTGGCCCCGGTTGTCGATGTGCCGGCCGTCGTTCGGGAGCTGTTCGTCGTCCCAGATACTGGCGGTCGGCGCGTCGTAGGCGGCGTGGGCGGTGCCCTGGGCGGCCAGGACGCTCGCCGCGGCCAGGGCCGTGGCGGCGGCGACGCCGGCGAGCCTGCGGGTGATTCGTGCGACGGTGCTGCTCAACTGCTTGTCCCTCTTCCCTCGCCCGGTGCTGGTACGGCGGCCGGCCTGGTCGGGCGGGTGACGGCGGCCGCTGAGGGGATTGTGTGACCCGCCGATTGACGGATGATCAACGCGTTCGTTTACGTCCCGCCGGGCCCGCCGGTCCGCGGGACCAGCGCGGCGACCGGCCAGGCGGGGCGGCGCACCAGCCGGTCCGCCGCGGCCCGCAGCGGACCCGGCAGATGGTCGCAGGCGGCGGCCAGCGTCCGGGCGGCCGTCGGTTCGCGGGCCAGCCGGTCGGTGCCGAGCACCCGGCCGAGCAGCGCCTGTGCCTCACCGGGGGTCATCCGGCCGAGGCTGACGGCGTGACATGCGACGCGCCCGCCCGGGGCGCCGAGCGGCAGCGGGCCGGGGCCGTCGGCGGTGACGAGGGCGGCGCAGCCGGGCGCCACGGGCAGCAGCGGGCCCGCGCGGTCGGCGGTGGCGGCCCCGTCGAGGACGACCAGGACCCTCCGGTCGGCCAGCAGCCGGTGGTACAGCGTGCGGCGGTCGGCCGGGTCCGGCGGCACGGCCCGCTCCTCGACGCCCAGCGCGCGGACGAACGCCGCCAGGACGGCGGGCACCGTCGGGGCGTCCCGGCCGTGGAGATCCGCGTACAACTGGCCGTCCGGGTAGGCGGCGCCGGCCAGGTGGGCGGCGTGGACGGCGAACGCGCTCTTGCCGGCTCCCCGGGGGCCGGTCACCGTGACGAGCGGTGGGCCGGTCCGGTCCGGTGCGGTCAGGGTCTCCGCGACCGCGGCCAGTTCCTCCCCGCGCCCGGTGAAGTCACCCAGGTCGGGCGGCAGTTGGAAGGGGCGCAGCACCGGGCGGACGGGGGTGCGGGCCGGCGCGGGCGTCCAGGTGTCCGCCCGCAGTTCCAGGTCGAGTTCGAGGCGGGAGCGCCGCGCCTCGTCCCGCCGGGCGGCCAGCAGGCGGCGTTCGTGTGCGGCGAAGGGCCCCGGCACGTCGTCCAGGGCCCGGCCCGTCCAGAGGTCCAGGGCGTCGGACAGCAGGGTGCGGGCGCGTTCCGGCTGCCAGTTGCGGCGGGCGGTGGCGGCGTCGGCGAGCGCGGTCAGGAAGGCCGTGCGGTCGATGCCCGCCGGGTCGGCGTCCAGCCGGTAGCCCTTGGCCTCGTGCCGCAGGATGCTCGGGCCGCCCGCGTCCAGCGCGCTGCGGAGCCGGTACACGTTGCCGGGCAGGGCGCCGGCGCGGTCCGGGGCCTCGTCGCCCTCCTCGCCCCAGACCCCGTCGATGATCTCGCCGACCGGAACGGGGCGGCCGGCCTGGGCGAGCAGGACGGCGAGGACGGCCCGGTCCTGGGCCCGGTTGATCCGCAGCTCGCGGCCGGCCCGCCAGGCCTTCAGCGGTCCGAGGGTGGTGAAGTGGAGCTCCAGCGCGTTCCTCCTGCGCTTCGACGAACGGATCGACGGTTCGTCATGCTACAGACCAACGGGTACGGGGCTCTCGGGGCCGGGGTACGGGACTCCGCCGGCCCGGACTCCGTCTCAGATCCACCCCTCGCGGGCCGCGTGGAGGCCCAGCTGGATCCGGGTGCTCACCCCCGCCCGGTCCAGGAGCCGTCGCACCCGCCGCTCCACCGTCCGCTTGCTGACCCCGAGGTGGGTGGCCACCGCGCGGTCGGGGAGACCGGCCACCAGCAGCGACAGCAGCCGCAGATCACTCGGCGAAGGTCTGGCCGACACCGTCCCGGCGCCCACGCTCTCCGGGGTTCCGTCCGGCCGGGGGAGCACCGGTGTCGCGGACTCCCAGACGCTCTCGAACAGCGCCTCCACCACGGCGATCAGGCTGGGGTGTCGGATCAGGAGGCCGAAGCGCTCCTCCCCGCCGCCCGGGTCCAGGGGGATCAGGGCCCGGCCGGCGTCGGACAGCAAGAGCTTGACCGGCACGGCCGGCGCCGTCCGCATCAACTCGCCACTGCACAGGGACGACTCGATCAGGTTCTCGTCCGGTGCCTGGGACAGGGCCGACTGCTCGTACACCACCCGGTAGCTCAGCCCCTCGGCCATCCGGGCGAGCTGGGTGGGCAGGTTGTCCGCCGCGGACAGCGCGAAGACCGGCGGCTTGACCAGGGCGCGCACCTCCTTGCGGGCACTCTCCTGGACGTCCTGGACGGCGGCCGCCAGGGCCTGGTGTCCGGCGACCACCTGGACGATCTCCGTGGTGTCGCGGGCCGGCGCGGACCGGCGGTAGACGTCGGCCAGCCGCTGGACGCTGGTCCGGGCCTCCTCCAGTTCCCGCTGGCGCCTGGCCAGGAGATTGCGGAAGGCCAGCTCCGGCTCGCGCGCGCGGTAGCGGCCGCCCACCGGCTGGACGAGCCCCTGCTCCGCCAGGGCCGCCAGCCCCACCCGCACCTGGTGCTGCGGACGGCCGGTCGCGGCGGCCAGTTCCGCGAGCTGGGCGGCGGGGCGGGTGACCAGTGCCAGGTAGACGTGCTCCGCCTCGGCTCCCAGGCCGAAACCGTCGAGCAGCCGCCCTTGTTCTTCCAGCGCCTCCAGCAACCGACTTCGCCCCTTCGTGACGATCGGCTCGTACCCCATCGGCTCGCCGGCCGGTACGGGCCGGGTCGGATCGGCCTCCGAATGACGTGGCCATGATCACCGTAAAGAGAAGCCCTACGGCAGTCAATGGGCACTCATGAAGATTGCGTGGCGAAGTACCGTACGGGCGGCCCGAAGTGAGCATCCGTACCGCCCAGGGGGATCCGGGCTGTCGGGGGCACGCCGTTGACGGGCAACCGCCACCGCCGAGAGGGATGTCCGGGCACGGAGCGCACCAGAATCTCACCAGCCCTGCCACCCCCGGAAGTTCCCCAGAGGAGACCTGTGCGATCCCCCACTCCACGGCTCCGGCGCCTGATAGCCGTCGGCGCCGCTCTCGCCGCTCTCGCCGCGACGCCCGCCGGCCCCTTCAGCGCGGTCGCGGCCCCCGCACCCGCGAACGGCCCCGCCGTCGCCCCCGGCACGAGTTCACGCACCATCACCCTGCTCACGGGTGACAGGGTCACCCTGACCACCCTGGCGACCGGGCAGGTCATCACCTCGGTGACACCGGCCCGGGACAGCACCGGTGTGGTGCACACCCTGACCGTCGGCGACGACACCTACGTCTACCCGGACAGCGTCCTCCCCTATGTCGCCGCCGGAATCCTCGACAAGCGGCTGTTCGACGTCACCGCGCTGGTGGCGGACGGCTACGACGACGCGCAGGCGTCCGCACTCCCGCTGATCGTCCAGTACGACAGGAGTGCCCGCGGCGCCGCGGACGGCCCGGCCGCCGCGAAGCTGACCACCTCGCGGGATCTCCCGGCGATCAACGCCACGGCCTCGACCGTCAGGCGGGACGACTCCGCCGCCGCCTGGCGGCAGCTGACCGCCGTCACGGCCCGGGGCGCCGCGCCGGCCTTCGCCGGCGGTGTCAGCCACATCTGGCTGGACGGCAGGGCCACGGCGAATCTGGCCGACAGCACCGCGCAGATCGGCGCACCCGAGGTGTGGTCCGGGGGCAACACCGGCGCGGGCATCAAGGTGGCCGTCCTGGACACCGGCATCGACACCGGGCACCCCGACCTCGCCGACCGGGTGGCGGGCAGTCAGAACTTCGTCCCCGGCGAGTCCGTCGAGGACGTCCACGGGCACGGCACCCACGTCGCCTCCACCGTCGCCGGTACCGGCGCGGCCTCCGGCGGCAAGGAGAAGGGCGTCGCGCCGGACGCGCGGCTCGTCGTCGGCAAGGTCCTCGGCGGCCCGGGCGCCACCGGCCTGGACTCCTGGATCATCGCGGGCATGACCTGGGCGGCCGAGACCGAGCACGCCAGGATCGTCAGCATGAGCCTCGGCGACCCCTCCGTCGTCGGCGACGGCAGTGACCCGCTGAGCCAGGCCGTGGACGCCCTGAGCGCCCGGACCGGCGCACTGTTCGTGATCGCCGCGGGCAACTCCGGTGCGGGGGGCGTCTCCTCCCCCGGCTCCGCGACCTCGGCGCTGACCGTCGGCGCGGTCGACTCCGGCGACAACCTCGCCGACTTCTCCAGCACCGGCCCGCGCGCCCTCGACGGCAACCCCAAGCCCGAACTCACCGCTCCCGGTGTGGACATCGTGGCCGCCCGCTCGCAGCACACCGACGGAAGCGGCTACTACACCACCATGAGCGGCACCTCGATGGCGACGCCGCACGTCGCCGGCGCCGCCGCGCTGCTCGCCGCCGCGCACCCGGACTGGACCGGCCGGCAGATCAAGGACGACCTGGTCAGCACCACGCACCTGACGCCCGGCATCACCGTCGGCGACGGCGGCGCCGGCCGGCTGGACGCCAGGGCCGCGGTGCTCGGCAGCGTCCACGCCACCGCGACCGCGTGGTCCGGCTTCTACTCCTGGCCGCACGGCGCCGACCGGCCCCGCACCAGGACCGTGACCTACCGCAACACCGGCAGTGCGGACGTCACCCTCAGGCTGGCGCTGGACACCCCGGCCCCCGCGGGCGTGTTCAAGCTCTCCGCCGACTCGGTGACCGTACCCGCGGGCGGCACCGCCGACGTCACCCTGACCGGCGACCCGGCGAAGGCACCCGCCACCGGCAACCTCGACGGACAGCTGCTGGCCACCGACCCGGCCACCGGCGGCGTCGTGGCGCACACCCTCGTCGGCATCAACGTCGAGAGCGAGCGCTACAACCTGACCGTCAACGCGACCGGCCGCGACGGCGGCCCGCTCCAGGGTCTGGCCGAGGTCTACGACCTGCACACCGGTGACGTCCTCCTCGCCCAGCTGGACGGCACCACCACCCTGCGGCTGGCGCCCGGCACCTACGCGGTCCTGACGACCGCCGACCTCCCGGGTGCCGAGAAGCCGGACGGTCTCGGCCTCGCGGTGCTGTCCGACCCGCAGGTCGAGCTCACCGCCGACCGGACGGTCGCGCTCGACGCCCGCCGGGCGCACCAGGTGCAGGTCCGCACGCCCAGGGAGGCGACCGCCTCCCAGTACCGGATGGAGTGGTACCGGGGCCTGAGGGAGACCGGCGGCCTGGACGAGGTCCTGCTGATCCCGCTGAAGTACACCAGCATCTGGGCCCAGCAGACCACTCCCGTCACCACCGGCGCCTTCCACTTCCTCACCCGCTGGCGGCTCGGCCAGAGCACGCTGGAGGTGAACGGGGCGGGCACGGAGTTCACCGACCTCGTCCAGCAGGTCGGCTCCACGGCACTCGCCCCCGGCCGCAGCCGCCTGCGCGCCGTCCACGCCGGCCAGGGCGCCGCCGCCGACTACGCCCGCATCGACGCCAGGGGCAGGGCCGTCGTGGTGGACGCCAACTCCACCGTCACGCCCACCGCGCAGTCCGCGGCCGCGGTCGCGGCCGGTGCCAGGCTGCTGCTGGTCGTCAACGACACCGAGGGCCGCCTCAGCACCTGGTACGGCAACGCCGACTACACCGACGCACCCATCCAGGTGGCCTCGCTGACCAAGGTCGAGGGCAAGAAGCTGGAAGCCGCGATCGCCAAGGGCGACGACCGCCTGGACGTCACCGCCCGTGACCACCGCGACTACGTCTACGACCTGGTCGACCGCCACGACGGCGCCGTCCCGACCGACCTGCTGTACCAGCCGAAGGAGTCCGGCCTGGCCACCGTCCGGCAGAACTTCACCTCGCCCTCCCGCGTCCTCGGCGGCGAATTCCGTTACGACCTCCAGGACTTCAACAGCCGCGGCTTCGGCTTCGCCGAGTACCAGCCCATGCCGCAGGCCCGCGTCGACTACGTGGGCACCCAGCAGGGCTTCACCTGGTACGAGCAGTCCACCCTCGGCTCGATCGTGGAGGAGCGGGCGGTGCCGCGCACCTACGCGGCCGGCACGACCACCGACCACCGGTGGTTCTCCGCGCCACTGCACCCGCGGCTGAACACCGGCACCTGGCTGCCCAGCCGCACCGGCGACTGGATGGTCGTCAACATCCCCGGCTGGGGCGACGGTGAAGCGGGCCGCTCCGGCTTCGCGCTGAGCGACGACCTCAAGGAGAACCTGGCGCTCTACCGGGGCGGCACCCTGCTGGCCCGGCAGGACGGCCAGGCGCTCTACCTGACCGTCCCCGCCTCGGCGAAGCCCGAGCCGTACCGCCTGGTCGCCACGACCGGCCAGAGCGGGGTCTTCGCCTACGGCACCGGCACCACCACCGAGTGGACGTTCACCTCCGCGACCGCTCCGGACGGCTACGACTGCCTCCCGCTCGTCCAGCTCGACTACAACCTGGGCGCGGACTCCGACGGCGCGATCCACCGCAACGCGCGCATCGGCGTCACCGCCTCGCCGATGGACAACGCCGCCCGGGCCGGGAGGATCACCAGCACCTCCCTGGAGGCCTCCTACGACGGCGGCGCCACCTGGACCAGGCTGAACCCGGACCGCGACGGCACCGCCGAACTGTCCGCGCCGCCGCACAACTCCGGCTTCGTCTCCCTGCGGGCGAAGGCCACGGACAGCAACGGCAACTCCGTCACCCAGACCCTGCTGAACGCGGCGCGGCTGAGGTGAGGCCGGGGCCGTGACGGCGGTTCGCGGGACCGCCGGTCGGGACCGGCCGACGGACCGTGAACGGCGACAGGCATGGGCCCGCCCCGAATCCGGGGGCGAGCCCGCGCCATACGGTTCGGCGGGTCCGGGCCTGCCGCCGCGTGGTGCCGCTCAGTCCAGCGGCGGCGGGCCGGGGGCCTCCTTCGGGAGGCGGGCCGCGACCAGGGCGCCGAGGGCCACGGCCCCGGCGGTGGCCAGCAGCGCCGCCCGGTAGGGGCCGGGCTCGGTGCCGTGGGTGCCGTCGTCGGCGAGGGCGCCGATCAGGGCCGCGGTGACGGCGATGCCGAGGGCGCCGCCGAGGGTGCGGACGATGGTGAACAGGCCCATCGCCTGGCCCATGGCGGGCGGCGGCACCTCGGCGAAGCCGGCGATCTGGACGGTGAGCACCCCGGTGCCGAGAACCAGCCCGATGCCGAACATCAGCGCCCGCACCGCCCAGGCGTTCCCGCCGACGCCCGGGACGGCCAGCGCCGCCAGGACGAGGGCCGCGAGCAGCAGTGCGGGCACGGCGAGACGGCGCGGTCCGACCCGGGGCAGCAGCCGGTCCACCACCTGCGAGGCCGCCATCAGGCCGATCGCCTCCGGGAAGACGCTCAGCCCGGCGTCCAGCGCCGAGGCCCCGAGGGCGGCCTGGTAGAGCAGCGGGAAGACGAACAGCGCGCCCATCAGCCCGGCCGCCGTCAGCAGGGCGAGCCAGGAGGCGGCGCCGAACACCCGGTCGGCGAGCAGCCGAAGGTCCACCAGCGGCTCGTCGGCCCGCAGTTGGTGCCGGACGGCGAGGCCGAGGAGGAGCAGTCCGAGCACCCCGCTGACCGCCACCGCCGGCGAGGCCCAGCCGTGCGCCGGGCCGAAGCCGAGCGCGTAGGTGAGCAGGCCGAGGCCGGGGGTGGCGAGCAGGAAGCCGAGGGTGTCGAAGCGGCCGGCCGGGGGCTCGCCCTCCGAGGCGAGGCCGATGGCGCCGATCAGCACGGCCGCCGCCCCGATCGGCACGTTCACCAGGAACAGCCAGTGCCAGGAGAGGTGTTCGGTGAGGAAGCCGCCGAGCGGCGGACCGAGGGCGGGCATCAGGGCGGTCGGCACGATCAGCACCTTGCCGAGCCCGGCCCGTTCGTGCGGCTCGAAGGCCCGGAAGAGCAGCGTCATGCCGACCGGGGTGAGCAGCCCGCCGGCCACGCCCTGCACCGCCCGGGCGGCGGAGAGCGAGCCCAGATCGGGGGCGGCGGCGCAGACGGCCGAGGCCGCCGTGAACGCCGCCAGCGAGCCCAGGAAGACCCGCTTGACCCCGAACCTGTCGCCCAGCCAGCCCGCCACCGGGAGCCCGACCGCGAGGCCGACCAGGAAGGCGACCTCGACGGCGTTGGCCGCGGAGACGGGGCGGCCGAAGTCCTCGGCGATGGTGAACAGGGCCGGGTTGACGATCGTCGAGTCCAGGCCGTTCATGCACATCGCGGCCGTGTAGACGACGACCACGGCGACGCGCCCCGCGAGGAGGGGGCGCGCCGGGGTCTCGGTTACCGGACCGGGCACAGATCGGTCCAGTTCTCGGTGATCCAGTCCAGGGCGCGGGCGCGCTCGCACGGCCCGTGGGCGACGGTCCAGCCGGCCGGGACGGCGGCGAAGGCCGGCCAGAGCGAGTGCTGGCCCTGGTCGTTGACGAGGGCGAGGAACTCGCCGTCACCGTCGAAGGGGTTGGCGGGGGCGTCACTCATGGGGCTGGTTCTCCAGGTGTTCGGCGACCACGCGCGCGATGTGCGCGATGGGGGCGGGCAGGGTCATGTCCTTGTGCGAGCAGGCGACATCGGTGTTGTCGATCCGGCCGGAGACGTACGGGGTCCAGGTCTCGGGGGTGAGCGTCTCGTCGATGGTGTCGACGGTGGCGCGGAAGAACAGCACGTCGCCGTCGAAGACCCGGTGGTCGTAGCCGCGCACCAGGTGGTTGGTGTTGAGGTAGATGTGGTTGAGCGCTTCCAGCGTGGCCTCGTCGAGCCCGGCCAGCGGGCTGCCCTCGCGGCGCAGCAGCGCGGTCACGGTGGCGAGTCCGAGCGGCTGCCCGTCGAGGTCCTCGGGGCCGTGGCCGCCCATGGTGAGCAGCGCCTCCAGGGCTTCGGCCTGGTCGGGCACGGGCAGGTCGCGGAAGCCCTCGGCGGGGTAGGCGTCCAGGATGGCCAGCAGCTCGACGGCGCAGCCGAGTTCCTGGAGCCGGGTGGCCATGGCGTGCGCGATGATGCCTCCGGTGGACCAGCCGAGCAGCCGGTAGGGGCCGTCGGGCCGGACTTCGCGGAGCCGGTCGACGTAGTGCGCGGCCAGCTCCTCCAGGGTCCGCGGCAGCGGCAGCCCGGCGGTGGCGGCGCCGACGCCCTGGGCCTGGAGGCCGTAGATCGGCACGTCGGCGGGCAGGTGGCGGATCAGACCGGTGTAGCACCAGCTGAGGCCGCCGGCCGGGTGGACGGCGAACAGCGGGGCCTGCTTGCCGGGCCCGGCCGGGCGCAGCGGCAGCAGTACGTCCAGCGCGTCGGCGCCGTGGGCGTCGGAGGAGAGGGCGGACTCCAGGGCGGCCACGGTGGGGGCCTGGAACAGGGTGCCGATGCCGACCTCCAGGCCGAGGACGGCCCGGATCCGGGCGGCGAGGCGGACGACCAGCAGCGAGTGGCCGCCGAGGGCGAAGAAGTCGTCCTCCACGCCGACCGCCGGGACGCCCAGGACTTCGGCGAAGAGTTCGCGGAGCTGCTGCTCGCGCGGGGTGCGCGGTGGGCGGCCGGCACCCGCGGCCGGGGCCTCGGGGGCGGGCAGGGCGCGCCGGTCGAGCTTGCCGTTGGCGGTGAGCGGCAGCCGGTCCAGCAGGACGACGGCGGACGGCACCATGTGCGCGGGCAGGTCGCCGGAGGTGTGGGCGCGCAGGTCCTCGGCGGTGACGGGGCGGGCCGGGACGGCGTAGCCGACCAGGCGCTTGTCGCCGGGCACGTCCTCGCGGACGATCACGGCGGCGTCGGCGACGTCCGGGTGGGCGGCCAGCGCGGCCTCGATCTCGCCGAGTTCGATCCGGAAGCCGCGGATCTTGACCTGCTGGTCGGCCCGGCCGAAGTACTCCAGGACGCCGTCGGCGCGGCGGCGGGCGAGGTCGCCGGAGCGGTACATCCGGGTGCCGCGCTCGCCGAAGAGTTCGGCGTGCGGGTCGGCGACGAACCGTTCGGCGCTGAGCGCGGGGCGGCCGAGGTAGCCGCGGGCGAGGCCGGCGCCGGCCACGTACATCTCGCCGGTGACGCCGGGCGGGACGGGCTGGAGGTGCTGGTCCAGGACGTAGACCCGCAGGTCGGGGATGTTGACGCCGATGGTGCTGCTGGTGCCGGCGGCGGCGCTCGCCCGGTCCAGGGCGATGTACGAGACGTGCACGGTGGTCTCGGTGATGCCGTACATGTTGACCAGCGTCGGGGCGTTGTCGGTGTGCCGCTCGTACCAGTCGTCCAGTCGGCCGAGTTCCAGTGCCTCGCCGCCGAACACCACGTAGCGCAGGGCGAGTTCACTGCCCGGGCGGTCCCGGTCGGCGGCGCTGAGCTGGTAGAAGGCGGACGGGGTCTGGTTGAGGACGGTGACGCGCTCGCGGGCGAGCAGGTCGAGGAAGGCGGCCGGGTCGCGGCTGACCAGGTGCGGGACGACGACCAGCCGGCCGCCGTGCAGCAGGGCTCCCCACAGCTCCCAGACCGAGAAGTCGAAGGCGTAGGAGTGGAAGAGCGTCCAGACGTCCTCGGCGCCGAAGCCGAACCAGTGGTCGGTGGCGCTGAACAGCCGGACGACGTTGTGGTGGGTGACGGGCACGCCCTTGGGCCGGCCGGTGGAGCCCGAGGTGTAGATGACGTAGGCGACGTCGTCCGGGCACAGCGGCCGGGTGCGCTCGTGCTGGGCCAGCGGGGTGGCCGGGTGGGCCGCCGGCTCCGCTCCGTCGACGAGGAGTTGGGGCACCTGGTGGGCGGGCAGCCGGGCGGCCGTGGCGGCGTCGGTGAGCAGCGCGGCGGGTTCGGCGTCGGCCAGCATGTAGGCGAGCCGGTCGGCCGGGTAGTCGGGGTCGAGCGGCAGGTAGGCGGCGCCGGACTTGGCGACGGCCAGCAGGGCGGTGACGAGCTCCGACGAACGCGGCAGCGCGAGCGCGACGATGGTGCCGGGGCCGATCCCCCGGGCGGCCAGCAGCCGGGCCAACCGGTCGGCGCGGGCGCCGAGTTCGCGGTAGTCGAGGGAGTCGTCGCCGCAGCTGACGGCGGTGGCGTCCGGGTGGGCGAGCGCCGCCGCCTCGAACAGCTCGGGCAGGGTGGCGCCGGGGACGGAGGTGACCGGCCGGCCGTTCCACTCGACCAGGGCGCGCAGCCGCTCCTCCTCGCTGGTCAGCGGCAGCAGGCCGATCGTGGTGTCGGGCGTGGTGGCGGCGGCGGTGAGCAGCCGGGCGAGCCTGGCCGACAGGGCCTCGGCGGTGGCCGGGTCGAAGAGGTCGGTGCGGTACTCCAGGAAGCCGGCGATGCCGCCGTCGCGCAGTTCGCCCGCGTTGAGGGTGAGGTCGAACTTGGCCGTGCCGGACGGCACGGCGGCGATCCGGGCGGTGAGGCCGCCGCCGAGGGCGAACTCCTCGTCGGGGACGCTCTGCCAGGCCAGCATGGTCTGGAACAACGGGTGCCGGGCCAGTGAGCGCGGCGGGTTGAGCTCCTCGACCAGCCGGTCGAAGGGCAGGTCGGCGTGGTCGTGGGCGCCGAGGACGGCGGTGCGGGCGCGGTCGAGCAGCTCGCGGAAGGTGGGGTCGCCGGACGTGTCGGTGCGCAGGACCACCGAGTTGACGAAGTAGCCGACGAGGGAGGCGGTTTCGTCGCTGTCCCGGCCGGCGACGGGGGTGCCGATGGGGATGTCGGTGCCGGCGCCGTGCCGGGTGAGCAGGGCGGCGAGGCCGGCCTGGACGGCCATGAAGACGCTGGTGCCGGTGGTGCGGGCGAGCGCGGCCAGGGCGGCGTGGGCGTCGGCGCCGAGGGCGAACGGCACGGTGGCGCCGTGGTGGGCGGCGACGGGCGGCCGGGGGCGGTCGGTGGGCAGTTCGAGCTGGTCGGGCAGGCCGGCCAGGGTCTTGCGCCAGTGGTCGAGCTGGCGGACGGCGAGCGGACTGGGTGCTTCGGCGCTGCCGAGCAGCTGCCGCTGCCAGGCCACGTGGTCGGCGAACTGGACGGCCAGTGGCGGCAGTTCGGGTGCGCGGCCGGCCAGGCGGGCGGTGTAGGCGGCGGCCAGGTCGCGGGCCAGCGGGGTGGTGGAGGCGCCGTCCCCGGCGATGTGGTGGAGCAGCAGGAGCAGCGTGTGCCGGCCGTCGCCGTCCTCGAACAGGCTGACCCGCAGCGGCGGTTCGGCGGCCAGGTCGAAGGCGTACCGGACGGCCTCGGCGAGCGTCGGCCCGGTGTGCAGGGGGACGGTCGCGGGCGGCAGCACCCGCTGGTACGGCTCGTCGGCCCCGGGGTCGCCGGGCCGACGCTCGCCGCTCCCGGGCTCGACGTACACCGTGCGCAGGATCTCGTGCCGGGCCGCGAGGTCGGTGACGGCGAGCGCGAGGGCGTCGCGGTCGAGCGGGCCGGTGAGGGTGAGGACGAGCGGGATGTTGTAGGTGGGGCTGGGGCCTTCGAGCCGGTGCAGGAACCAGAGTCCGCGCTGGGCCGGCGAGAGCGGGGTGTGCTCCGCCCGCTCCACGGCGGTCAGGGCCGGGCGCGGCTCGGGTGCCGAGCGCTCACGCAGCAGGGCGGCGAGCGCGGCCGGGGTGGGGTGGCGGAAGACGTCGGCGAAGCCGACGGCGGCGCCGAGGGTGTCGCGCAGACGGGCGGCGAGGCGGCCGGCGAGCAGCGAGTGACCGCCGAGGTCGAAGAACCCGGCGTCCCGGCCGGGCACTTCGGGCAGGTCGAGCACGGCCGCGAACAGGCCGCAGATGACCTCCTCCTGCGGGGTCGCGGGGGCGGCCCCGGGCGCCGGGCCGTCGGCGGCCGGCTCGGGCAGGGCGCGGTGGTCGAGCTTGTCGTTGGCGGTGCGCGGCAGTTCGTCGAGGACGAGGACGGCGGCGGGCACCATGTGGCCGGGCAGCCGCTCGGCGAGCGCGGAGCGCAGGTGGCCGGCGTCGAGGGCGGCACCGGCGGCGGGGACGGCGTAGCCGAGCAGCCGCTTGCCGTGCGGGCCCGGGCGGGCGATCACCACGGCCTGGGCGACGCCCGGTTCGGCGGCCAGCACGGCGGCGATCTCGCCGGGTTCGATCCGGAAGCCGCGGATCTTCACCTGGTCGTCGGCGCGGCCGAGGAACTCCAGGGTGCCGTCGGGGCGGCGGCGGGCGAGGTCGCCGGTGCGGTACATCCGGCCGCCGGGCGGCCCGAACGGGTCGGCGAGGAAGCGCTCGGCGGTGAGGTCGGGGCGGCCGAGGTAGCCGCGGGCCAGGCAGGCGCCGGCCACGTACAGTTCGCCGGTGGCGCCGTCGGGCGCGGGCCGCAGCGAGCCGTCGAGGACGTAGGCGCGCGAGCCGCGGACCACCCGGCCGACCGGGGTGCCGTCGGGGCCCGGGGTCCAGGAGTAGGCGTCGACGGTGGTCTCGGTGGGGCCGTAGAGGTTGAGCGGGCGCAGGCCCGGCACGGCGGTGAGCCGCTGCCAGAGGGCGTCCGGGGTGGCCTCGCCGCCGACCGCGACGAGCGCGGGGCGGTGCCGGTCGTCGTCCAGCAGGCCCTCGGCGAGCAGGACTTCGAGGTAGGAGGGGGTGACGTCGAGATAGTCGATCCGTTCCCGGTCGACGTATCCGGCGAGGGCGGCCGGGTCGCGGTAGGTCTCGTCGTCGAGCAGGTGCAGCTCGTGGCCGTGGACCATCCAGAGCACCGGGTCCCAGGAGGCGTCGAAGGCGAACGAGGCGCTGTGGGCGACGCGCAGCCGCTCGCGACCGGTGCGCCGGACGGCGGGGGCGATGTGGTCCTCGCCGTGGCCGGCGTGCAGGTTGGCGAGCGAGGCGTGGGTGACGACGACGCCCTTGGGGCGGCCGGTGGAGCCGGAGGTGTGCAGCAGGTAGGCGGTGTGGTCCGGGTCCGGTGCGGGCAGCGGCCCGGCGGGCAGTGCGGCGAGCGCCGCGCGCTCCGCCGGGTCGTCCAGGACGACGGCGGGCAGCGTGCCGTCGCCGGGCAGTGCGGCGAGCGCCGCCGCGGTGCCGACGGCGCAGACCGGGCGGGTGTCGTCGAGGATGCCGGCGATCCGCTGCCGGGGGTGGGCGAGGTCGAGGGAGAGGCAGGCGCCGCCGGCCTTGAGCACGGCGAGCATGGCGACCAGGGTGTCGGCACTGCGGGGCAGGGCGAGCGCGACGGGCGTCCCGGCGCGGACGCCGAGGGCGGCCAGCCGGTGCGCGAGTCGGTTGGCGGCGGCGTCCAGCTCGGCGAAGGTGAGGGCGGTTTCGCCGCTGCGCAGGGCGGTCCCGGCCGGGGTGCGGGCGGCCTGCGCGGCGAAGAGCGCGGGCAGGGTCAGCTCGGCCGGGGGCTCCTCGCGGCCGGCGGTGGCGCGGCGCAGCGTGTCGGCGTCCAGCAGGTCGATCCGGGCGATCGGCGTCTGCGGGTCGGTGAGCAGCAGGTCGGCGAGGCCGTCGAGGTAGCGGAGCAGGCCGTCCTGGTGGGCGGCGAGGGAGTCGGCGTCGTACCGGCCGGGGTGGGCGTCCAGGCCGAGGCGCAGCGCGCCGTCGGGGCCGGGCGAGACGGCGAGCGCGAGGTCGTCGACGGGCCCGGCGGCGAGGTTGCGGACGGCACCGGGCAGGCCGGCCAGGTCGAGGTCGCGTTCGAAGGCCTTGATGTTGACCATCGGGCCGAACAGGGCGCGCCGGTCGCCGGTCCGGGCGAGGTCGCGGCGCAGGTCCTCCAGCGGGTAGCGCTGGTGGCGGCGGACGGCGCGGAGCTCCAGCACGACGCGGCGCAGCAGTTCGGCGGCGGTGTCCCGGGGGCGGACGGCGAGGCGCAGCGGCAGGATGTTGGCGGTGGCGGTGGGGGTGCGCAGGGCGGCGGGGCCGCGGCGGTTGGCGAGCGGCAGGCCGAGGACGACGTCCTCGGTGCCGGCGAGGCGGTGCAGGTATCCGGCGGTGGCGGCGATGACCAGTTCGGCCCAGGTGGCGCGGGCGGCGGTGGCGGCGCGCTCCAGCCGGGCGACGGTGCCGGCGGGCAGTTCGGCGGTGCGGCGCAGCGGCTCGGCGCCGGCGGTGGCTGCTTGGGTGGCGGCTTCGGCGGCTTGGGTGGCGGCTTGGGCGGAGGTGCCGTCCGGTGTGCCGGGCAGGGTGGCCGGGGCCTCGGCGCCGGCCAGTCGCTCGCGCCAGAACTCCCGGTCGGCGGCGTACTCCTGGCCCGACCGGTAGGCGGTCTCCTCGGCGGCGGTGTCGGCGGGGGTGCCGAAGGCGCGGTCGCCGGGCGGGGTGCCGGTGGCGTACGCGGTGTACAGCTCGGCGACCCGGCCGCCGAGGAGGGTGAGCGCGTAGGCGTCCACGACGAGGTGGTGGACGCGCTGGTACCACCAGTGGCGGTCGTCGGCGAGGCGGATGAGGGCCTGGGTGAACAGCGGCCCCTCGGTGAGGTCCACGGGCCTGGCGAGGTCGGCGCGCATCCAGGCCTCGGCCTCGGCGGCCGGGTCGGCGGCGGCGCGCAGGTCGAGGCGGTGCAGCGGCCAGGTGTGGCCGGGGCGCGGGCGCAGGGCCGGGGTGCCGTCCCGGTCGGTGACGACGAGGGCGGTCAGGGCGTCGGCCTCGTCCAGGGTCCGCCGCAGGGCGTCTTCGAAGAGGTCGGCGTCGAGCGGGCCGGTGATCTCGACGGCGTCGCCGGTGTTGTAGACCGGGCTGTCGGGGTCGAGCGCCTGCGCGTACCAGATGGCCGCCTGGGTGGCGAGCAGCGGTACGTCGGCGGCGGGGGCGGCGACGGGGTCGGACGCGGCCTGGTGGCGACGCATGGTTCTGAGAGCTCCTCGGGTCCGGCGAACGAAACGCCTACTTAGGTTAGCCTAAGCTATCTACATACTGTCTGGTCAACAGCCCGGTGAAGCACGGGCCCTGACGCCTCCGGAGGCACCCTTGTCCACCCCGACCGACGTCAGAACGGCCCTGCGCGCACGCGTCGAGGCCCACCGGGGCGAGCTGCTGACGCTCAGCCGGCGCATCCACGCCCACCCGGAGACGGCCTTCGAGGAACACCGCGCGGCGGCCTGGTGCGCCGACCTGCTGCGCACCCACGGCTACACCGTCACCGCGCCCGCGCACGGCCTGGAGACCGCGTTCACCGCGAGCACCGGCTCCGGGCCGGTCACCGTCGCCGTGGTCTGCGAGTACGACGCCCTGCCCGGCCTCGGGCACGCCTGCGGCCACAACCTGATCGCCGCCGCCGGGCTCGGCGCCGCCCTCGCCCTCGGACCGGACGCCGACCGGCTCGGACTGACCGTCCGGGTGATCGGCGCCCCCGCCGAGGAACGCGGCGCGGGCAAGGCCCTGCTCCTGGACGCGGGCGCCTTCGCGGGCGTGGACGCCGCGATGATGGTCCACCCCTGCCCGGTCGAGGTCGCCGACTTCCGCTCCTTCGCGCTCGGCACCCTCTCCGTGCGGTACACCGGCCGCGCCGCCCACCCCAGCCTCAACCCGCACGAGGGGCGCAACGCCGCCGACGCGCTCACCGTCGCGCAGGTCGCGCTCGGCCTGCTGCGCCAGCAACTCCCGCCGCAGTGGCGGGTGCACGGCATCACCACCGCCGCCGGGACGGCCCCCAACCTGATCCCGGACACCGCCACCGCCGAGTACGAGATCCGCGCCTCGGCGGCCGAGGACCTGACGGCGCTGCGCGAGCGGGTCGAGGCCTGCTTCCGGGCCGGCGCGCTCGCCACCGGTTGCGAGGTCTCGCTCACCCGGCCCGAGCCCGACTACCTGGACTTCCGCGGCGACCCGGGGCTGCTCGCCCTCTGGCGGGCGAACGCGGCCGCGCTGGGCCGCCCGGAGCCGGTCGAGAGCGGACCGTTCGCCTGCACCGACATGGGCAACGTCTCGCACGCCGTGCCCGCGATCCACCCGGTGCTCGACATCACCGGCGGCGCCTGCGCCCCGCACGAGCCGGCCTTCGCCGAGGCCGCCGTCTCCCCCGAGGCCGACCGCGCCGTCCTGGACGGCGCGGTCGCGATGGCCTGGACGGCGGCCGACTTCGCGGCGGCCCGGCTCGGCGGGTAGCGGCCGGGCAGGCGGCTGCCCGGGCAGCCGCTCGGCGGGCGGCTCGGCGGGCGGCCGCTCAGCCGGTGGCCGCGACGGCCAGGTGAACGGGCGCCGGTGCCGGCCGCAGCTCACCGAGCACCGCCGGAGCCGCCCGCAGCGCGGTGACACCCAACTCCCGTACCAACTCGCCGATCTCGGCCGGACTCTCCGGGTCGGCGAGCACCACGGCCGCCCCCGCACGCAGCGGCCAGAAGAACTCCCAGAGCGGCAGCCCGAGTTGCAGGACCCGGTCGCCGACGCCCAGCCCGTAGGCGGCCTGGAGGTCCCGCACCCGGCGGTCCACCTCCGCGTGCGCGACCGGGACGCCGGCCGGCCGGCCGCCGGGGCCGTAGCCCAGGCAGACGGGGTGCTGCGGGGTCAGCGCCCGTGGCGGGTCGGTGGCCAGCAGCCCGGCCAGCTCGCCCTCCTGCGGCCGGACGGCACCGGGCACGCCCTCCCCCAGCACACAGACCGGGGCCGCGTCCGCGAGCACCCAGGAGAGCCGGCCGGGGGCGTCGTCCCGGTCCAACGGCAGGTACGCGGCACCGGACTTGGCCACCGCCAGCAGCGCGGGCAGCAGCTCGGCCGGGCGGGTGAGCGCCAGGCCGACGACCGTGCCGGGGCGGGCGCCGAGGCCGGTCAGGTGCCGGGCCATCCGGTTGGCGGCCGCGTTCAGCTCGCCGTAGCGGACCACCGAGCCGTCGGCCAGCACCAGCGCGGCGGCACCGGGCGTCCGGGCGGCCTGCGCCTCGATCGGGCCGACCGCGGTGGTCGGCGGCCGCTTCAGCCCTGCGGTGGCAGGCCCTGCGGTGGCAGGCCCGGCGACGGGCGCGGCGGCCGTCCCGGCCACGAGCGCGGTGTCCATCAGGCCGCGCCGAGCAGCTCGGCCCAGGCCCCGACGGCCGGACGCTCGGCCAGCTGGAGGTAGGCCACCTCCGCGCCCTCGGCCCGCCAGCGCTCGGCGAGCGCCATCAGCCGCACCGAGTCCAGGCCCCAGTCCGCCAGGTTCTCGTCCAGCGGGATGTCCGCCGGGTCCTCTCCGAGCAGGTCCGCGACCTCGGCCCGGATGCGCTCCACGGTGAAGGCCATACCCGTCACTTCCCTTCCAGCACTGCGTCGGTGGTGGTGACCAGGCCGCAGCGGCCGGCCACCCAGGAGAGCGCGGCACGGTGCTCGGCCTCGCTGAAGTCGGCGACCGCGTCGGCCACCACAAAGGCCTGGATGTCACGCATCCAGGCGTCGCAGGCGGTGGCCTGGACCCCGATGTGCGCGTACACGCCGGTGATCACCAGTTGGTCGCGGCCCTGCTCGCGCAGCAGTTCGTCCAGCCCGGTGCGGACGAAGGCGCTGTACTTCCACTTGGTGAGCACCGTGTCGTGGCCGGCCGGGGCGACGGCGTCGGCGATGGCCGCCGCGCGCGGGTCGTCCGGGATGCCCGGGCCCCAGAAGTCCTGCTGGAGGCCGCGCTCGGCCGGGCTCTGGCCGCCGGGCTGCGCCGAGTAGACGACGGGGATGCCCAGGCGGTCGGCCTGCCGGCGCAACCGGCCGACGTTCCCGAAGAGTTCGGTGACGGGAGCGGCGCCGGTGTCGAAGGCGTTCATGAAGTGGTTCTGCAGGTCGTGCACCAGCAGCACCGCACGGGACGGGTCGACCGTCCAGGCGACCCGGTTGGCCGGCAGGCCGTCGGCGGAGGGCATGGGATAGGAGGGGATGCGGGGCAGACCCACGGCGGTGCTTCCTTCAGCTGGTAGGGGCGGGGCGGAGGGTGGCGGCGATGGCCGCGCGCAGGTCCTTCTTGCTGACCTTGCCGATCCCGGTGGCGGGGAAGGCCTCGACGAACTCGACCCGGTCCGGGACCTTGAAGTCGGCCAGGCCGCGCCCGCGGACGAAGCGCTTCAGCTCGATCGCCTTCGGCGGCGTCGGGCGGGCCTCCGCGCGCAGCACGACATAGGCGCAGGTGCGCTCGCCGAGGTACGGGTCGGGCATCGACACCACGGCGGCGTCGTGCACGGCCGGGTGGGCGAGCAGGTGGTTCTCGATCTCCTCGGCGGCGACCTTCTCGCCGCCCCGGTTGATCTGGTCCTTCGCCCGCCCCTCGACCACCAGGTGGCCGGTGGCGGTCCGCCGGACGAGGTCCCCGGTGCGGTAGAAGCCGTCCCCGGTGAAGGAGTTGGCGTTGTGCTCCGGCGCGTTCCAGTAGCCGCGGATGGTGTACGGGCCGCGGGTGAGCAGATGGCCGGTGGCGCCGGCGGGCAGGTCCGCGCCCTGGTCGTCGACCACCCGGATCTCGTCGTCCGGGGAGATCGGCAGGCCCTGGGTGGAGACGATCACCTCCTCCGGGTCGTCCAGCCGGGTGTAGTTGACCAGGCCCTCGGCCATCCCGAACACCTGCTGGAGCGTGCAGCCCAGCACCGGGCGGACCCGGCGGGCCGCCTCCTCGCTGAACTTGGCGCCGCCGACCAGCAGCACCTCCAGGCTGTCCAGTCGGGGCGCGCCGGCCAGGCCGCGCCCGCGCTCGGCCGCGTCCAGCCAGAGCAGCGCCAGCGGCGGCACCAGGCCGGTGATGGTCACGCCCTCCCGCTCGATCAGCGGGAACGCCGTCTCGGGGCCCGGCTGCGGGCAGAGCACCACCCGGCCGCCCGCGTACAGCGTGCCGAGCGTGCCCGGCGAGCTGAGCGGGAAGTTGTGCGCGGCGGGCAGCACGCAGAGGTAGACGCTGTCCTCGTCCACCGCGCACAGCTCCACCGAGCCGCGCAGCGAGTAGATGTAGTCGTCGTGGGTGCGCGGGATCAGCTTGGGCACGCCGGTGCTGCCGCCGGAGAGCTGGAGGAAGGCGACGTCCTCCGGGCGCGGCTCGGCGTCGGGCCCCGGCCCGTCGGACGGCACGTCCGCCAGCCGGACGTGCTCCCCCGGGTCCTCGCCGGCCACCAGGACCAGCCGCAGCGACGGGTTCTCCGACCGGACGCGGGAGGCCAGTTCACGGTAGTCGAAGCCGTTCTCGACGGCCGGGACGACATAGGCCGCGGCACCGGTGAACCCGCAGAAGTAGCCGATCTCGGTGTACCGGTGGGCGGGCAGCGCGAAGACCGGCAGCGCGCCGATCCGGAACAGCGCGAAGACCACCTCGAAGAACTCGGCGGTGTTGGGCAGCTGGACCACCACCCGGTCACCCCTGCCGATCCCCCGGGCGAGCAGGCCGGCGGCCATCCGGTCGGCCCGGCGGTCGAGTTCGGCGTACGACCAGCGGCGCCCGCCCTCCGGAGCGGAAGGGCCGGACAGGCCGGACGGATCGACGATCGCGATCCGCTCGCCGTGGGCGGCGGCCCGCTCGCGCAGCATCCGGCCGAAGGTCTCGCCGCGCCAGTACCCGGCGGCACGGTAGCGCTCGGCGAACTCGGCGGGGTACGGGGTGAATCCGGGGAACTCCACCGGCTGGGCGCTACTCATCGCGGCACCCCTGCGGCGTCCAGGAAGGTACGGAACTTGGCGCTGGTCTCGGCGAGTTCGGCCTCCGGCCGGGACTCGGCGACCACCCCCGCCCCCGCGTACACGCGCAGCGTGCGCTCCTCCGCCTCCGCGCAGCGGATGGTGACCACCCACTCGCCGTCACCGTCCGCGTCGCCCCAGCCGACCATGCCGGTGTACAGGCCGCGGTCGAAGGGCTCCACCTCGCCGATCACGGTGCGGGCGAGCGGAGTCGGGGTGCCGCAGACGGCCGGGGTCGGGTGCAGCGCGGTGGCCAGCTCCAGCGCCGAGACGGCCGGGTCGGCCAGCTCGCCGGTGATCGTGGTGGCCAGGTGCCACATCGCGGCCGTACGGACCAGGGTCGGCCGCTCCGGCACGTCCAGCGTGCGGCAGTACGGCGCCAGCGCCGCGCGGATGGCGTCCACCACGACGGCGTGCTCGTGCAGGTCCTTGGGGGACTCCAGCAGCCCGGCCGCCCGGCGGACGTCCTCGCCGAGGTCGGCGCTGCGCGGCACCGAGCCGGCCAGCGGGTTGGCCAGCACGGCCGTTCCCCGGCGGGAGAGCAGCAGTTCGGGGCTGGCGCCGATCAGCGTCCGGCCGCCGCCGGCGGGCACCGCGAAGGTGTAGCCGCCCGGGTCGCGGCGGCCCAGCCGCTGCAGGATCGCGGGCAGGTCGAGCGGGCGGTCGGCGCTCAGCTCCAGCGTCCGGGCGAGCACCACCTTGCTCAACTCGCCGCCGCGCAGCCGCTCGACGGCCGCCGCGACGCCGGCGCCGTACGCGGCCGGCTCGGGCACCGGGCGGACCAGCCACTCCACCCGATCGGCCGCCGGGGCGGGCAGCGCGATCAGCGGGTCGTCGCGCAGCGCGCCGCACCGGCGGACCAGCGCGGGGACGGCCAGCTCGGCCCGGCTGTCCTGGTCGAACGCCACCGCGCCGACCACCAGCGGGTGCTCGACCCCGTCGCGGCGGGCCCGGGCGAGCGTCTCGGCGACCCGCACCGGCAGCGGGCGCCCGTCCTGCGGGACCCTGGCGTGCACGCCCTCGGTGAGCAGCGTGCGGGTCGGTGAGGCGAAGAACGCCTCGTCGGGCGCGGCCCGGTACTGGCCCAGCAGCCCGCTGGCCGCGCCGATGACGGTGTGGTCCGTCCCGGCGGGGGCGTGATGCACCGTGGTCACCTGGATTCTCCAGTCTGCGAGTGGCCGCCGGGCGCCGTTGTCGGCCGGCCGGCGGGTGGTGTGGTTCGGGCTCTGCGGTGGCGGGGGTGCGCGTCGCGGTGTCCCGGGGTTCCGGGGTGTCGGGGTGTCGGGGTTCCGGGTGTCCCGGGGCCCTGGTGTGCCGTGGGGTCAGGCGCGCAGGGTGGCGCCGCCGTCCACGTACAGGTCGTGCATGGTGATGTGCCGCGCCCGGTCGGAGACCAGGAAGGCCACCGCCTCGGCGATGTCGGCGGGCGCGGCGATCCGGCCGAGCGGGATGCCCACCCGGTAGCCGGCCGGATCGCCGTCGATGACCCGCTGCTCGGCGGCCCCCGCGTCGCCCTGCCAGAGCGCCCGCTGCATGTCGGTGTCGGTGGATCCCGGCGAGACGATGTTGCAGCGCACGCCGGAGCGAGCGAGCTCCAGCCCCAGACAGCGGGTGAACATGGTGGCCGCCGCCTTGGAGGCCGCGTAGGCGGCCATGCCGGTACGCGGCACCCCGGCGGCGTTGGACCCGACGGTGACGATGGCGCCGGTACCGCGTTCCGCCATCCGGCGGCCGACCGCCCGGCAGGTGTGGAACACCCCGTTGGTGTTGACGGCGAAGGTGTCCACCCAGTCCTCGTCGGAGAGTTCGACGGCGGGCGCGGCGCGCAGGATGCCGGCGACGTTCACCAGGATTCCCAGGGGGCCGAGTTGACTTTCCATCAGGGAGACGGCCGCCTCGACGGCGGCGGCGTCGGTGACGTCCAGGACGTAGGGCCGGACGGGCCGCCCGACGCCGTCGGACCCGTGCACGGATGCGCCCGCCAGCTCGTCCGCGAGGGCGGCGAGCGGGCCCGGGTTGCGGTCCACGGCGGCGACGACGGCCCCCGCGGCGACGAGCGCACGCGTCACGGCCGCGCCGATACCCTGCCCGGCGCCGGTGACCATCGCAACGGTACCGGCCAGTTCGGACTGCTGCACAGGAAATCCCCTCCGACCAGCGACATTAGGCAAGGCTAACCTAACACAGCTGTTCGACCAGGCCGAGAGGGCCGCGGGTCCGTCAACTTGCGGACCGCCACCTCCACTCCAGAGGCGAGGCCGCGTACGGAGTTCGCGCCGGGCGGTCCACGCCGAGCCTTCGCGACCGGGCCTTGAACCTGGACGCAACGTTGCGGCTGGTGTGGCGGAAGGGGCATGAGAGGATGGCCCCGATCAGACCCCCCGGCCGGCAACCCCACCGGCCCGCCCGTGAGGACGTCAGCACCATCGCCGCCCAGCCCCGCCCCGCCACCGGCAGCAGCTCCACCAGCAGCCGCCGCAGCGAGGCCGCGCGCCTGGCCGTGCTGAACGCCGCCGACGACCTCCTGATGGAGCACGGCTTCGAGGCCCTCACCATCGAGGGCATCGCCGCCGCCGCCGGGGTCGCCAAGCAGACGATCTACCGCTGGTGGAAGTCCAAGGTCGACATCCTCTTCGACAACCTGGTCCTGGACGCCACCCCCGCCCTCGCCTGGCCCGAGGCCCCCTCCACCCCCGCCGACCTGCGCGCGTACGTCCACCGCTTCGCCGTCTTCCTCGGCGAGGAACCGGCCGGCCGCGTCCTCCAGGCCCTCCTCGGCCACGCCCAACTCGACGCCCGAACGGCGGAGTTGCTGCACACCGGCTTCCTCGACGAACTGCGCACCCGGGACGTCGCGCACACCCGGGCCTGTCTGGCCGTCTCCGCCGACGAAGCCGCCGTCGTCCTCGACGCCCTGCTCGCCCCGCTCTACCACCGCGCCCTGGTGCTGCGCCGCCCGCTCGACCGGGCCTTCGTCGACGCGCTGCTCGACCAGCACCTCAAGGGCTGAGCCCGCCCCTCCCCGCCTCCCTCCACCGGCCCGTGTCCGCCTCCGGGCCCGATCAGGAGTACGCCGTGTTCGGCCGTTCCCGCCCGACCCGCCCGACCCACGACGCCGAGGTCATCGCCGTCACCCCGCTGACCTCCACCCTCGTCCGGCTCACCTCCACCGGCCCCACCCTGCCCGGCCTCGGCATCGAACACCCCACCCAGTGGGTCAAGTTGGCGATCCCCGAAGGCCACTCCCGCGCCTACACCATCCGCCACCACCGCCCCGAGCAGCACGAGGTGGACATCGACATCGTCCTCCACGGCAACGGCCCGCTCGCCCGCTGGGCGTCCATCGCCGGCCTCGGCGACCGCGCCCGCCTCGCCGGCCCCAGCGGCCGCTACTCGCCCCTCGACGGCGCCACCCACCTGCTCCTCGCCGCCGACGAAAGCGCCCTGCCCGCCGCCCTCACCATCCTCGAACAACTCCCGCCGACCGTAAGGGTGTCCGCCTACGTCGAGATCGCCGCCCCGGCCGACACCCTCCCCATCGCCACCCGCGCCGACCTCACCACCATCCGGCTCCCCCGCAACGGCTCCCCCAAGGGCCGCCTCCTCACCGACGCCGTCCTCACGGCGTCGCCCGACCCTCAAGCCGCCTGGCTCGCCGGCGAGTCCACCGCCGTCACCACCATCCGCCGACACCTCCTCGACACCTGCGGCTACCCCCGCGAACTCGTCCAGGCCAAGGGCTACTGGAAGCAGGGCGAAGCCGACCACAAGGGCTGACGCCCGGCCTCGCAGCCGTCAGTAGCACACCTCGTGCCGCTGTTCGGCCAGCACGGTCGCCGCCAGCGAAGCCAGTGCGCGGGTGTGCGCCGCCTGCTCCGCAGGGGACTCCGGCCAGGTAGCGGGGTCCGACATGACCGTGACGAACGCGGCCAGGTCGCGCGTACCGGGGCAGTAGTCCACCTGAGAGGCGCCGCCCAGACTGGCCACCACCCCCTTGGCGATCATCTTCCTGGTGTCCATACCGGTCGTATCGGTCGAGGTCGGCCGATTCGGATCCTGGCCGAACATCAGGACGGTGACGGCCCCTTCCCCGTCCACCGAGATCACGCACAAGACCTTCCCGTGCCCCGACATCTCGGACACCTCACGCGTCTCCACCCCCCGCCGCCCCTTGGGCAGCACGACGCCGAGCGGGCTCTTGTCCGCCCTCGGCAACCCGCAGAGCGACTGCTTCAACTCGGGCTCGTCCCACACCCCGGCCACAAAGGCGACCCCGGTCACTACGGCCGCGACGACCACAGCCGCCACCCCGCCGACCACCCAGCGCCGCCGCCCACCACCACGTCTCACCCCGGAGGACGCCACCTCAACACCCGTCATACGACCAGCCCCCCCGCCGAGCCTCAACGCCCAGTTTTCGTGATCACCAGAGCGTAGCGCCCCCACCTGGCACCAAGCTCCCGATTTCAGCCCTGGGGAGCGGCCCCGCACATGCGGGGAGCAGGCCCACGCCCGGTCGGCGGTGTCCACCCACTGGGGACCAACCCCGCGTGTGCGGGGAGCAGTCGTCTTCTCCTCAGATCTCTTCTTGCAGGGCGGGACCAACCCCGCTGCCGTCCGGTCGATCACGCCAACGAGCCGGCCACCCCCGGACGCTCGAACCGGCCGCCGGTGGTGCAGGGGCCGGGCAGTATCGTCGGGAGTGCCGAGTGCGGCCACTCGGCCCGCGAGCCCTGGGCGGGGCGGCCCGCTTCGTGCCACGGTCTCCCGCCATCCGCAGCTCGGACAACGGAGGTACCGCACATGAACGCTGACACCGACCGGCCGACCTTCCTGCTGGTCCACGGGGCCTGGCACGGAGCCTGGTGCTGGGACTCCGTACGCGCCGCGCTCGACGCCGACGGCTGGCGGTCCCACACCGTCGACCTGCCCAGCGCCAATCCCCCGGCCGGCCGGCACGACGGCGCCCGCCCGGCGGGCATGCTGGACGACGCGGACGCCATCCGGGACAGCCTCCGGCGCATCGACGGCCCGGTGGTGGTGGTCGCCCACTCCTACGGCGGCGTCCCCACCACGGAGGTCATCGCGGATGCCGCGAACGTGGTGGGGGCGGTGTACCTCGCCGCTTTCCAACTGGACGTGGGCGAGAGCATGTTCACGTTCCTCGGAACGCCCGCGCCGGGCGACGGCACGGGCCACACCCCGCCGTACGAGGACGCCCGGCGAATACTCTTCGCCGACGTGCCCGAGGCCGATGCCGACCGCGCCGTGGCCCGGCTGCGCCCGCAGAGCATCCGGTCCTTCACCGAGCGGGTGACCACGGCAGGGTGGCGTACCGTGCCCTCCAGCTACATCGTCTGCGACCGCGACCAGGCGCTCGAACCGTCCCGGCAGCGCGAACTCGCCACGCGCGCCGATTCCGTCCACCGACTGCCGAGCAGCCACTCGCCGTTCCTCTCCATGCCCCGGCGACTTGCCACTCTCCTGGGCCGGATCGCCACCTCCGACTTCCCCACCCCGTGACGATGACTCGCCCCGTCCCAGCTGTCGATCCGACGGGGCAAGCGGCACCTCGAAGCGCTGAACAGACGTGGCGGGCATGGAAGATATGGCGCTTTCCGGGACCAGCCCCGCGTATGCGGGGAACAGGCGACCAGGATGCCGGGCAGCGCGCCGAGGGTGGGACCAACCCCGCGCGTGCGGGGAGCAGCTTACTGAGCTGCAACTTTAGCCGGGGGTCGTGCTCCGGGAAGCAACTTTCATCGGGTCGGACATTGCGGACGAGAGGGCCCGCGATCCGGAAAGCAGCGCGACGGCCACCGATGCCGTGAGCGTACTCAGCGTGCCGCAGCGGGGGCCGGGGTGAGGCCGGTGCAGCCGCGCAGGGCGTCGCGGCGTTTGAGGGCGGCTTCGGCGGCGGGGCCGGTCTGCGGGACGGGGACGCCCTGGCCGTCGATGGTGGCCGGGGTGAACGTTTCTCCGGTCACCTTGCCCGCCGCAGTCAGGGTCAGGGTGGTGACACCGGTCTCGTTGGAGAAGGCGTAGTTGGAGGTGCCGTACCAGAGGAAGTTGCCGAAGCCGTACCCGATGTAGGTGTTGCCGAGCATGCCCGAGCCCAGCATGGTGTGGGCGTGCGTGCCGACGACGGCGGTGGCGCCCGCCGCCGCGAGCTTCTTGGCGATGGCGGTCTGGGCACCGGTCGGACAGGCCTTGCCCTCGTCGCCCCAGTGCAGGTAGACGAGGACGACGGGGGCCTGCTGCTTGGCCGTCTCGACCGCCTTGGTCAGCGCCGCCGTGTCCAGGGCCGACGCGATGCCCGGCTTGTTGGCGCCGGCCCGCCACTTCTGGTTGGTGAGGTCCTCGACCTGGCTGGCCGCGACCACGGCGACCTTCACCCCGCGCACGGTGGTGACGTACGGGGCGTACGCCTCCTTGGCGTTGCGCCCGACGCCGATGACCGGGACCGGGGAGGAGGCCTTGGCGGCGAGGGTGTCGGTGAGGCCGTCCGCGCCGAAGTCCACCGCGTGGTTGTTGGCCATCGAGACGACGTCGACGCCGGAGTCCTTGAGCGCGGTGAGCGCCTTGGGCGAGGTGCGGAAGGTGTAGGTCTTCGGTTCGGGGGCGCCGCGGTCGGTGATCGCGGTCTCCAGGTTGAGGACGGCGAGGTCCGCGTCGGAGAGGGTCTGGGAGATCGGGCCGAGTGCCTGGTCCGGCGCCTTCACGGCGAGCCGGGCCTCGGTGCGGCCCTCGAAGTGGACGTCACCGGCGAACGCCACGGTGATGCTGCCGTCGGGGCGGGGGGCGCCGGGTTTGCCGGAGGGCGTCGCGCCGTCGGCCCCGCCGGTGCCGGTGGCCGGGGGTTTGGCCGCGTCGGCGGCAGGGGCCGGGGCGGGGTCGTCGGGTCCACAGGCGGCCAGGGGTATCAGCCCGAGCAGCAGTGCGACAGCGGCCGCGACACGGCGCATGGAACGTCCCCCCGGGGTCGATTCGAGAGCGGTCAGCCTACGCCACTCCCCCGCGCCCCCTCCGCCCCACGGCCGCGTCGAGGAAACGACGCGAACGCCCGAACGGGCCCGCCGGGCCCAACCGGCCCGCCCGAACAGGCCACCCCGTCCCTGGCGCGCGGGCCGCACCCGCGCGCAGCGTGGAGGGGGGACGGCACGGCAGGTCGAGGTGGTGGGTCATGGGCGGCGGGGAAGCCGGCGGCGGCCGGCGGATCGTGGTCGGGATCGACGGCTCGGCGCCCTCGAAGGCGGCCCTGCGCTGGGCGGTCGGGCAGGCGACGCTGACGGGCGCGGTGGTGCACGTGGTGGCGGCGTGGGAGTACCCGGCGCTGTACGGGTGGTTCGCGCCCATGACGGACAACGGGTTCGAGGAGTCGGCGCGCCGCACCCTGACCGCCGAGGTGGACGAGGTGGTCGGCGCGGACCGGCCGGTGGAGATCCGGGAGAGCCTGGTGCTCGGGCACGCGGCCGAGGTGCTGCTGGAGGCCGCCGAGAACGCCGACCTGCTGGTCCTCGGCAGCCGCGGGCGCGGCACGTTCGCCCGGACGCTGCTGGGTTCGGTGAGCGTCCGCTGCGCCGTGCACGGCGCCTGCCCGGTCGTGATCGTCCGCGCGGACGGCACCGCCTCGGCGGCGCCGAGGGCGGTCGCCGCGACGGACACGACGGCCGGCCCCGGGCCGACCGGCGGCAGCACCGTCCGCACCAAGGACTGGCAGTTGAACCTGCACGTGGTCGAGGACCGCGACACCACCCGGGTGCACGCCGTCCTCGACGCCGACGGCACCCTGCTGCACAGCGACGCGCAGGCCCGGCGCAATCCGCGCGACGAACCGGCCCCGGCGGTCGGGGACGAGTTCGCCGTCGGCCGGGCGCTGGTCGACCTCGGCCACCAGCTGCTCCGCGCGGGCACCCACGGGGCCACCGAGCCCGCGGAGGGGTGAGGACCGGGCGCGGTGCGTCATGCTGAACCCCGGAAGGCGCCGGACGGCGCGGGAGCACGGCGACGGACACCGGGAGCGGCAGGCACCCCCATGGAGAGCAGCACCGAGAGCGGTACGGAGAACAGCGGTACGAAGAGCAGCAGCACCGAGAGCACCGGCCACCTGGCGCCCCCCGCCGCCGACTTCACCCCCGCCCAGCGCGCCCGGGGCCGCGCGCTGCGCCGCGCCCAGCTGCCCTGGGCGCTGGGCGGCCGGCTGACCGGCCTGGCGCTGACGCTGGCCCTCGGGCTGACCCCGGCCGGGGCCGGCCTGGTGACGGCGGCGGGCGGCCGGTTCGGCGGTTCCCGGACGGCGGAGGTGCTGGCGGGGGCGGCGGTCCTGGTCGTCCTCGGCCAGGCGGCACAGCTGCCCTTCGGGGCGGGCGCCCGGTCGGTCCGGGCCCGGTTCGGGCTGGTGACGCAGGGCTGGGGCGGCTGGGCGGTGGACGCCCTGCGCGGGCTGGCGCTGGCCCTGGTGCTGGCGCTGCCGGTGGTGTTCGGGCTGTTCGCGCTCACCGCCTGGTCGCCGGAGCGCTGGTGGCTCCCGGCGGCGGGCGCGGCGGCGCTGCTGACGGCGGCCCTGTCCTTCCTCCATCCGCTGCTCGTCGAGCCGGTGTTCAACCGCTTCACGCCGATGCCGCCGGGCCCCCAGCGCGAGGCGCTGCTCGCGCTCGCCGAGCGGGACGGCGTCCGGGTGCGGGACGTGCTGGTGGCGGACGCGTCCCGCCGGACGACGGCGCTCAACGCGTACGTCTCGGGGCTGGGCGCGACCCGCCGGATCGTCGCGTACGACACGCTGCTGTCGACCGCCGAGCCGCGTGAGGTGGAGCTGGTGGTGGCGCACGAACTCGGGCACGTCAGGCACCGGGACGTGCTGACCGGGACGCTGCTGGGCGCGGCCGGGGCCGTCGTGGTGGTCTGCCTGCTGGGGCTGCTCACCGGCTGGGGCCCGTTGCTGTCGGCGGCGGGGGCGGCGGACGCGGCCGATCCGCGCTCGCTGCCGCTGCTGGCGGCGTGCGCCGCGCTGCTGGGCGCCCTGTCGGGGCCGGTACAGTGCGCGGTGAGCCGTCGGATCGAGGCCAGGGCGGACCGGCATGCACTCGAACTCACCTCGGACACCGAGCAGTTCATCGCGATGCAGCGCAGACTGGCACTGGCCAACGTGTCCGATGTCGACCCGCCCCGGATGCTTGAGCTACTGTTCGCCACTCATCCGAGTGCGACCCGCCGGATCGCGGCCGCCCGCGCCTGGCAGGTGGCGGTCGATCGGGCGGGACATCGGGCGGGACAGACCGGCTGAGCCCCGGCAGGCGGCAGTGGGCCGGAGAATCGTTGTATAGTGCAACAAATTCCCGAGGAGGTAGGACCACCGTGCCCGGCCGCGAGACGTCGATCGACACCATCCAGCGCGAGCTGACCGCCTTCGCCCGGCGCGCCCGGCACAAGGCCTCCCAGCTGCACCCGGACCTCTCCCTGGTCACCTACAGCATCCTCGACCTGATCAACGAGCGCGGCGGCTGCCGGGCCGCCGACGTGGCCTCGCACTTCATGCTCGACAAGTCGACCGTCAGCCGTCAGGTCGGCGCCCTGGAGAAGCTCGGCCTGCTGCTCCGCGAGACCGACCCGGACGACCAGCGGGGCCAGATCCTGCGCGCCACCGAGGCCGGGCTGACCCTGCTGCGCGAGGCGAACGAACAGCGCCGGATCTCCTTCACCGCCCGCTTCACCGACTGGTCGGACGAGGACGTCGCCCGCTTCGCCCAGTACCTGGCGCGGTACGGCGCCGAGGGCTGACCCGACCGGTCCGGAGGCGCCGCAGCAGCACGCCCGCCGGAGCCCGCGTGCCGGGAAACGTCCCCCCGAAGTGCGGTGGGCCGCCCCCACGGTGTACAGAGGAAAGGTGCCACTTCGGCAGCGTCCCCGTGACCGCCACCGGACGTGGCGGCCCGACCGCCGCGCGATGACGGCGCTCCCGCTCGCGCTGATCGCGGTGATCACCGTCGTCGAAGTCCTGTCGCCGCCGCAGATCCACCTCGGCCCGCTGCTGGTCGTCGCCCCCGCCATCACGGCCTCCTTCGCCGGCGTGTGGGCCACCACCGGTGTCGCCGCCCTCGCGATCGCCGCGCTGACCCTCATCGGCGTTCTGCGCGAAGGCCTGGCGACCTCCAACATCGAGGCTCAGCTCAGCTCGCTGATCGTGGTCTCGGCGCTGGTGATCGGCCTGCGGGCGCTGCGCGAGCGACACGAACGACAGCTGGCCCAGGTCCGCTCGGTCTCCGAGGCCGCCCAGCGGGTGCTGCTGCGCCCACTGCCCGACCGGATCGGGCCGCTCCACCTCGCCGCCGTCTACCTGGCCGCCGAGGCCGAGGCGCAGGTCGGTGGCGACCTCTACGCGGCGGCCCGGACCGCCACCGGCACCCGGCTGCTGGTCGGCGACGTACGCGGCAAGGGCCTCTCCTCGCTCGGCGACGCCGCCCTGCTGCTCGGCGCGTTCCGCGCGGCCGCCCACCTCCACGCCGACCTGCCCGACCTCGCCGCCTATCTGGACGGCAGCGTCTGCTGGGACCTCGCCCAGCCGAGCGAGCGGACCGACCGCGCCGGGGCGGGCGACCCCGCGCCCGACCGGGCCGAGGACTGTGCCGAGGACTGTGTCGACAACCGCAGCGAGTCCTTCATCACCGCCGTCATCCTGGACATCCCGGACAACGACTCGGTGCTCCGCCTGATCGACTGCGGCCACCCGCCCCCGCTCCTGCTGCACGCCGACGGCATCACCGCACTGGCCGCCCGCCGGCCCGCCCCGCCGCTCGGCCTCGGCGAGCTGGCCCCGGCCGCGTACGAGGTGGAGGTGTTCCCGTTCCTGCCCGGCGACCGTCTGCTGATCTACACCGACGGCGTGATCGAGGCCCGCGACACGCGGCGCCGCTTCTACCCGCTCACCGAACGCGTCGCCGCCTGGCACACCGAGCCCCCGACCGTCCTGCTGCACCGGCTCCGCCAGGACCTGCTCGCCCACGTCGGCGGCCGGCTGGACGACGACGCGGCGATCGTCGCGGTCGAGCGACTGCCGGAGTAGCCGGCGAGGCGAGCGTGCGGGGAGCGGGCACGGAAGGTTCACGGCGGTAAGAAGCCGGTGGGACCAACCCCGCGCGCGGGGAGCAGCGCCCTTACAACCCGACGCCCGCGCCTGGGCCCCCTACTGCGCCAGATACCCGCCGTCCACCGGCAGCACGACCCCGGTGACGAACGAGGCGTCGTCCGAGGCCAGGAACAGCACCGCCGAGGCCACCTCGGACGGTATGCCCAGCCGCCCCATCGGGTGCCGCTTCTCGATCGCCGCCAGGTACTCCGGCCCGCCCGGCTCGTCGTACAGCCGGGCCACCCGCTCGGTGGTGATCGTCCCGGGGGCGACGGCGTTGACCCGGATGCCCCGGTCCGCCCATTCCACCGCGAGGTGCTTGGTCAGCCCGGACGCGACGAACTTCGCCGGCCCGTAGATCGCCTGGCCGCGCTGCCCGGCCTCGCCGGAGATGGACGAGACGCAGACGATCGCGCCGCCCGTACCGCTCCCGCCGGCTCCGCCGTCCGTGCCACTCATCGCCTCCACGGCGTACTTGCAGGTGAGGAACATCCCGCGGCCGTCGACGGCCATCACCTGGTCCCAGTCGTCGGCCCCGGCCTCGGTGATCTCCATCAGCGGGATCACGCCCGCGTTGGCCACCAGGACGTCGAGGCGGCCGTGCCGCTCGACGGCGGCGCGGATCATCCGGCGGGCGTCGTCGTCCCGGGAGACGTCGCCGACCACCGTGGTGACGGCCGGCGGCAGCCGCTCCGCCAGCCGCCGCAGGCCGTCGCCGTCGACGTCCGTCGCGACCACCAACGCGCCCTCCCGGGCGAAGCGTTCGGCGACCGCGCGGCCGATGCCGTTCGCCGCGCCCGTCACCACACAGGACTTGCCCGCCAGCCGCCCGGGCCCCGAGGCCCCACTCAGATCCGCCATAGCGCCCGACTCTACCGACCGGACGTCAGAAAGCCCGGTACAACGCCGAGTTCAGCGTCGCACCGGGCTTCGTCCGGCTGGGTTCACCGCCCGGCGGCGGCCACCCGTGCGTCCGTGGCCGCGGCCTCGGCCACGGCCAGGTTCGGCTGCGGATGGGTCAGCAGGTGCACCCCGGCCGCCAGTGCGCCGCCGATCAGCGGTGCCAGGATGAACAGCCACAGCTGCGACAGCGCCGCACCGCCCGCGAACAGCGCCGGGCCCAGGCTGCGCGCCGGGTTGACGGAGGTGCCGGTGAGCGGGATGCCGACCAGGTGCACGACCACCAGCGCCATGCCGATCGGCAGCCCGTCGAAGCCGGTGGCCGCCAGCCGGTGAGTGACCGACAGGACCACGTACACGAGGAGGAAGGTCAGGATGATCTCGGTCAGGAACGCGCCGCCGGCGTTGATGTGCACCTGCGAGCGGTCACCCCAGCCGTTGGTCCCGAGCTTCTCGTGGGTCTCCAGGCCCGGTATCTGCTTGGCCACCAGCAGGACCAGCGCCGCGCCGGCGATACCGCCGAGGAACTGCGCGACCCAGTACGACACCGCCGTCCGTCCGTCGATCCGGCGGGCCAGCAGGAAACCGAGCGTCACCGCCGGGTTCACGTGGCAGCCGGAGATCGGCCCGAGCGCGTACGCGAGCGCCAGCAGCACCAGGCCGAACGCGAGCGCGATCCCGACGGAACCGATCGCCTCCCCCGCCACTACCGCGGCGCCCACCGCCAGCAGCACCAACAGCAGAGTTCCGAGAAACTCGCTGATCACCGCGCGCCTGTCCATCTGACCTCCTGTCCGGATCGGGCGGGCGGCACCGCACCGCCCGCTCCCGGTCAACCCTCCGTAACCGAACGGAGGACCGCACATCGGCCGAACGGCCCAACGCCGCGTTCCCGGGAAATCCGCCCGCCAAATTACCCTAAGCGGGTGAATAGGACAATTTCGGACAGATTGCCAGTCAGATCGCGGGGCGCCACGCCGCGGCCCGGACGGCGACTCAGGCCGTGACCCGAATCGCGGCCCGGATCGCGGCCCGGCCGGCCACCCGCAGGCCCGGCCGACGGATCGACGGCGCCGAGCGGGCTCACCCGACGGTCAGAACGATCTTTCCCCGCAGGTGCCCGTGCTCGCTCAGCCGGTGCGCCTCAACCGCCTCCACCAGCGGAAACACCCGGTGCAGCGACAGCAGCAGCGTGCCCGCGTCGTGCAGTGCGAGCGCACCCGCCAGCGCCGGCCCGTGGTACTCGACGGCCTCCGTCGTCCCCCCGGTGAACCGGACCCCGTGATCGGCGGCACCCGCCCAGTCGACGATCGTCACCACCTTCTCCGCGGCACCGGTCAGCTCGATCGACAACGGCAGCACCCCGCCCTGCCCGGCCGCGTCCAGCGCCCGGTCCACCCCGTCCGGCGCGGCGGCCCGCACCCGCCCGGCCAGCCCGTCACCGTACGTGACCGGGATGGCGCCCAGCTCGCGCAGATACGCGTGGTTGGCCTCGCTCGCCGTACCGATCACCCGGATCCCGCGCGAGCGGGCGAACTGCAGCAGGAACGTGCCGACCCCACCGGCCGCGCCGTGCACCAGCAGCGTCTGGCCGCTCTCCGCGCCCAGCACGGCCAGCGCCCGCCAGGCCGTCTCCGCCGCCACCGGGATCGCCGCGGCCTCCTCCCAGCTCAGCGAGGCCGGCTTGCGGGCCAGCCTGTCGGCCTCCACCAGTGCGTGCTCGGCGTACGCGCCGCCGTGGGTCAGGCCGAACACCTCGTCGCCCGGCCGCCACCGCGTCACGGCCCCGCCGACGGCCTCCACCACACCCGCCGCCTCGTACCCCGTGACGTGCGGGAGCTCGACCGGGAACACCTCGGTCATCGCGCCGCTGCGCAGCTTGTGGTCCAGCGGGTTGACGCCCGCGGCGCGGACGGCGATCCGCACCTGGCCGGGACCGGGGGCGGGCAGTTCGACATCGACCGGGCGCAGCACGTCCACGCCGCCGTACTCGGAGAAGCTGATGGCCTTCGTCATGGAATCGCACAGTCCTTTACGTGTCAGGGAGTTCACGTGTCAGGGAGTTCGTGAACTCGACGGCTCCAGCCTGACGCCCCACCGACCGGTGCCCGGCCCGCCGTTCGGCCGGTTCCGCCCGGCCGAACGGCCAGGGCCAGCCCGACCGGGCACTACTAGGCTGAACGGCATGACGGACAACGGGGCGGGCAGTACGGCGGGCGCTGCGCACGAGCGGTGGCGGGATGGCTGGGGGCGGCCCGAGGAGGCGCTGGCGCGGGCCGTGGAGGTGCTGCGGACACCCCGGCCGAACCTGCTGCGGCGGCTCTCCGAGGTGCTCGCCGGCCTCGTCCCGCACACGGCGATCGCCCACCTCAGCGGCATCTGCACCTACACGCCCGTGAAGGCGTTCGGCGCCACCGAGCTGGCCGGGGGGATCACCAGCCTGGAACTCGCCCGGCTGACGGACGCCGTGGCCGTCGGCCGGCCGTGGCAGGGCACGGCCGTCCTGGCGGGCCGGTCCCGGCCCGTCGTCGCCGCCTCGACCATCACCGCGTCGGCGAACGGTACCGGCGCACTGCTCGTCCTGGTCCTGGAGAGCGCCGGGCCGCTGCCCGGGCAGGCGCTCGCCGTCCTCCAGCAGGTGTGGGAGCTGGTCACCATCCACTCCGACCACCGCGCCACCGACGCCGCCCCCGTGCACGCCGCCGCCTCCCGTGCCTCGGCGGGCGCCCGGGCCCGCGCGATCGCCGACCTGACCGGCACCCACGCCTCGGCGCTGTCCGCGGTCCTGGCGCCCCTGCGGTCCACCGCCCTGGACGACGCCACCGCCCGTCGCAGCGCCACCGAACTCGCGGTGAACGCCCTGCTGGACCTGCGGGCCGGCGCGGACCTCGACCGGGAGCTCAGCGAGGAGCCCGCCGACACCGCGTTCGCCCGCCTCGCCGACGAGTTGCGCCCACTGCTGCGGCACAGCCCCGTCCGCCTCGACCTGGCACCGCCCACCCCGGCCACCCCGTCCATCCCGGCCGACACCGCGCACACCGCCCGGGCCGCGGTCCGCTCCACCGTGCTCATCATGCTGGAACAGGACGATCTGACGCGCCTGCACGTGAGTTGGCGCATCAGCGACGACACCCTGCGCGCGGTGGTACGCGACGACGGCCCCGGCCTGCTCGTCACGGACGGGCTCGCCGCACACCGGACGGCGGACCGCGTCACCGCCCTCGCGGGCCGCCTCGCCGTGGACGCCGTGCCCGGCTGGGGCACCACGGTGACCGTCGACCTGCCGCTCACCGCACCGGCCGCGCCCTCCGGCCCGGATCCCCTGGAAGGTTTGCAGCCAAGGGAGTTGGAGGTCCTGGACCAGCTCGCCCAGGGCCGCCGCAACCGGGACATCGCGCGGGCGCTGCACATCAGCGAGTCCACGGTGAAGTTCCATGTCGCCAACATCCTCGCCAAGTTGGGCGTGGCATCACGCGGAGAGGCCGCCGCGCTGGCCCACCGGGCCGGGCTGCCGACGACCGCCGCGCTCTACGCCGCGTCCTGACCGGGGAGTCCGCCGAAGTGCAGCGCGGGGCCGTTGCCGGTGGCGCCCGCACCGGCCCGGTGGTTCACCACGGGGCGGAGAACGAGGACGGCATCGTCAACGCGGTGACCGGGTCGCCGGGACGAAAGCGCACGCGGCACCGTGGACAGTAGAGGACCTGCGTCCGCCACCCCGACCCCGCCCGGGTGAGCGCCCTGGCGATGAGGGCCCCCGCCGCGAGGGCGCCTGCGAGCAACGACGCACCGAACCCCGTGTGCCCCTGCAGCAGCAGTCCCCAGCCGTACGCCCCGAGGGCTGCCGCGGCCAGGAGCCGGACCCGGCCCGCCGAGCGTACGACCGGCCGGCGGTGCTCCTCGAAGACGGCCAGCCGGGAGGACTCCTCGCACCGCGGGCAGACGGCCCCGTGGGGCGGCGTCGCTTCCGGAGCCAGGTGGTCGGCCTTCTCTTCCGTCAGCCCCATGCACGCACACTAGCCGAGCGGCGGCCGGAGCACCCAGACCGGGACCGGACAGGGAAACCTCCTCGATGGTCCCGTTGATCCGCAGTCGGCAGCAGGTGGTCGTCGCGCCGGTCGACGCGTCGAAGCTGGAGGTCGGGGACATCGTCCTGGCCCGCGTCGCCGGGGCGGTGTACCTGCATCTGGTCTCGGCCGTGGATCCGGCCCGGAGGCGGGTCCAGATCAGCAACAACCGCGGCCGGGTCAATGGCTGGACCGGCCAGGCCCGCGTCTTCGGCATCTGCGTGGCGGTCGACGGCGTCCCCCGGCCGGGAGTCGACGGCAAGACCCTCGGGGCCGACCCCGAGAGCCCGTCCTGACCGGCCCCGGGGTGGCCCGGCCGCCGGTCAGTTCTCACATTCACCTTGTCAACCATGCGCTGCTGAATGACAGTTGGCCGCGACTGATGGGGAGATCACGACTTCGTTCCACGGGCGGCGTGCCGCCCTGCGGGACCGCGTCGACGCGGTCGACGCATTCGGCGCGAAGCACGGGAGTTTCGCCATCGCGGGTGTGAACGACACCGAACCGCCCTGTAACCCGCCGCGGTTCACGCCACCCGCCGCCACCCGATCCGTCGCTTCGCCGGGCGGCCCGGCAGGGCGAGCAGGTCGTGCAGCGGCGTGCCCCGGTCGGCCCAGGTCTCCAGGCGGGGGCGGTCGATCCAGTGGATGCGGTGCCGGTCGCCCCAGGCCATGGCATCGCGGGTGAGGGTGCCGTTGGTGACCACGACGGCGATGTCGGCACCGTGCACCGGTCCTGCGGTCCCCTTCACCTCGTACATCACGTGGACGCCGACCTTGGCGCCGACCCTGGTGTGTTTGGCCTGGAGCACGATGCGGCCGTGGCTCGGGTGCTGGCCTGTCACATCGGCGGCCTGGTCGCCCTGTTGGCCGACCTTGCGGGCGCTCCAGCCGTCGCGGATCAGCAGGTCCCGCAGGGCGTACTCGAAGGCCTGGTCGTCCAGGGCGTCCACCTGGGCGAGGGTGAGCCGCAGGGCGGCCAGGCGTTCGGTGCGGGCCCGGTCGAGGGCCGGCTGGCGGGCGGCGGCCGCGAGGGCGAGGACGGCGACGGCGGCGAGGAAGGGCCAGGACCGGAGGAGGCTCTGCGCGGCGCCGAGCAGCAGTACGGCGAGCGCGACGCCGACGGCGGCCGCGGCGACGTGCTCGACCGGGCCGCGTGGCTTGCGCAGCAGGGGCCGGCGCCGGGCCATCAGGGGGTGCCGACCGCGGACGGCGTGGCGGCGGTCGGCGGCGGGGCTCCGGCGTCGTCGGTGAAGCCGACGTAGTGGCCCCAGAGCCAGAACACGGCCACGGCTCCGGCGATCACCCACCCGCTCGCCTTCGTGGTCCCGCCACCTCCCGACGCGGGCTTGCGCCGGAAGTGGCCCCGCACCCACACCCGGCCGTCGTCGTTCGCCACTGTGCCTCCCGAGAGGGCGGGCGCCCGGTGCGCCTCGGCCCGCCCCCTGGTGTAGCAGTGGCGGCCGACACGGGAGGGCCGGTCCTCGGCATACGGACAACTCGACCGTCCCGAACCGGACATGTGCGCCCGCCCGGTGCGCCCCGGCGCCGTCGGCGCGCGCCCGCCGTGCGGCCTCGGCGGTTCCGCCCGGCCACCGTTCCGGGTCTGCCGGACGCCCCGGCCGGTCAGCCACTCCGAGCTGCGCGGATACCGAAGAAGGGCGCCCCGGAGGCAACTTGGCGGAAACCGGGGGTTCGGTCGGCGGCGGCCGGGGCGGTCACCCACCAGAATTCTGGGATGGCGTGCGGACGGGGCGGACGGCAGGATGCTCGCGTCCGGCAGCGACGCGGGCCCTCCCGGCTACGGGCGGCAGCCGGGAGGGCCCGCGCGGAACGGAACGAACCGGGGCCGGGCCCGCTCAGGCGTGCACCTCCGACGGTGTCCCGCCGGTGAGGCGCAGCAGTTCGTCGTACGTCATCGGCACGACCGTGTGCGGGTGGCCGGCGGCCGCCCAGAGGACGTCGTGCCCGGCGAGGGCGGTGTCCACGACGGTGCGCAGTCTGGCCGGGTGGCCGGTCGGGGCGACGCCGCCGATGGCCTGGCCGGTGGCGTCGCGGACCTGTTGGGCGGTGGCGCGTTCGATCGGGCCGGTGCCGAGCCGGTCGGCCAGGTAGGCGGTGTCGACGCGGTGGGCGCCGCTGGTCATGACCAGCAGGGGCGCCCCGTCGCACTGGAAGACCAGGCTGCCGGCGATGGCGCCGACCTCGCAGCCGAGGGCGGCGGCGGCCTCGGCGGCGGTGCGGGCGGAGTCGGGCAGGACGCGGATCTCGCCGGTCAGGCCGGCCGCCGCGAGGGCGGCGGCGACGGTCAGGCTGCGGGCGGGGAGACCGGTTGTCATCGGGCCGTCATCTCCCGGGCCCCCGCACGGCCGACGGCGCTCAGCACCGCCCGTACGCCCGCCGTGAGGACGGAGGTGTCGCGCCCGGCGCCCCACACCGCCTCCCCGGCGACCCGCGCCTCGACGTAGGCGACGGCGTCGCTGTCGGGGCCGGTGCGGACGGCGTGCTCGCTGAACTGCAGGATGTCCACGGCCGTCCCGGCCTCCCGCAGGGCCGCCGTGACGGCGTCCAGCGGGCCGTTGCCCTCGCCGCGCCAGGCCCGGCCGTCGAGGGTGACCTCCGCCCAGTGGCCGCCACCGCCTCCCTGCCCGGCACGCTCCCCCGTGCGCCACGAGGCCGCCGGCGCCGCGTCCAGGTACGTCGCCCGGAACAGCGCGTACAGCTCGTCGGCGCCGATCTCGCGGCCGCTGTCGTCCGTCGACTCCTGGACCACCCGGGAGAACTCGATCTGGAGCCGGCGGGGCAGGTCCAGTCCGTGTCCGGTCTGCAGCAGGTAGGCGATGCCGCCTTTGCCGGACTGGCTGTTGACCCGGATCACCGCCTCGTAGTCCCGCCCGAGGTCGGCCGGGTCGATCGGCAGGTAGGGCACGGCCCACGGCGCCTCGCCGGCCGGGACGCCCAGGTCGGCGGCCGTCTTGGCGTGGTGGGCCAGGCCCTTCCTGATGGCGTCCTGGTGGGTGCCGGAGAAGGCGGTGTGCACGAGGTCGCCGACGTAGGGGTGGCGTTCGTGGACGGGCAGGCGGTTGCAGTGTTCGACGGTGCGCCGGATCTCGTCGATGTCGGAGAAGTCGATCATCGGATCGACGCCCTGGGTGTGGAGGTTGAGCGCCAGGGTCACCAGGTCGACGTTGCCGGTCCGCTCGCCGTTGCCGAACAGGCAGCCCTCGACCCGCTGGGCGCCGGCCAGGACGGCGAGTTCGGCGCAGGCCACGCCGGTGCCGCGGTCGTTGTGCGGGTGGACGGAGAGGATCACCGCGTCGCGCCGGTCCAGGTGGCGGTGCATGTACTCGATCTGGTCGGCGTAGATGTTGGGCGTGGCGATCTCGACGGTGGCGGGCAGGTTGTGGATCACCGGCCGGTCGGGGTCGGCGTCCCACAGGGCGGTGAGGCCGTTGCAGATCTCCAGGACGTAGTCCGGTTCGGTCAGGTTGAACACCTCGGGCGAGAACTCGAAGCGCACGCCCGGGCGGCCTTCCGCCCGCCGGGCCAGGTGTTCGGCGGCCCCGGTGATCAGGGTGCGCAGCTCCTCGCGGCCGCGGCCGAGGACGACGTCCCGCCAGACCGGCGCGGTGGCGGTGTAGAGGTGGACGACGACCCGGGGCAGGCCCTCGACGGCCTCGAAGGTGCGGTCGATCAGGTCGGCGCGGGCGGCGGTGAAGACGACGACGGTGACGTCCGGCGGGACGGCGCCGGGCACGGTGGCCAGCTGCCGGACGAAGTCGAAGTCGGCGCGGCTGGCGGAGGGGTAGCCGACCTCGATCTCCTTGAAGCCCATGGCCAGGAAGAGGTCGAACATCCGCTGCTTGCGTGCCGGGTCCATCGGCTCGGCGAGCGCCTGGTTGCCGTCGCGCAGGTCGACGGGCACCCAGAGCGGGGCGTGCTCGATCCGCCGGCCCGGCCACTCCCGGGGCCGGTCGGCGGGCCGGCCGCCGGGCAGCTGGACGCGCTCGTGTGCCGGGCGGTAGCGGTGGTGCGGCATGGCGCTGCCGCGCTGCGGGTTCCAGGCGGGGGCGGTGGCCGGGACGGGGCCGGCGGGGGTGCGGAGGGTGGGGAATCGCATGGGTCTCGTGAGTCCTTCACGACGGGGTGCGGCACCCGGGCGGCGACGGTGCGGTCGCGTCGGCCGGGTGCGGCACCGGAGGACGACCGGCAGCACGGCGCCCCGCAGCGGGGTGCCGGTCCGGTCAGACCCCGCTGCGGCCACCAAGAAGGAGACTCCACGGCTTCATGCGGGGTACAGTAACCACGAACCAAGTCCTCAGACAACCTGGCAGGTGAACGCGATGTCCCCGCTCGGCCCCCTCCGCCCCTCCCCTCTGGTCGATCAGGCGACCCGGCGGATCGAGGAGCAGATCGCGGCCGGGCACTGGCCCGTCGGCGGCAAGCTGCCCGGCGAGGTGACGCTGGCGAAGGAGCTGGGTGTCGGCCGCTCGACCGTCCGGGAGGCCCTGCGCGCACTGGCGGGGGCCGGCATGGTGCAGAGCCGCCAGGGCGCCGGGGTGTTCGTGACGGCGGACCGGCCGAGCGAGGACTGGTCGGCGCGGCTGCGCAGGGCGGAGCTGGCGCACGTCTACGAGGTCCGCACGGTGGTCGAGGTGCAGGCGGCCCGGCTGGCCGCCGTGCGCCGCACCGAGGCGGACCTGGCCGCGATGGACGAGGCGCTGACGGCCCGCCTGGCGGCGGGCGAGGGGGGCGACGCCGCCTTCGTGACGGCGGACATCGCGCTGCACACAGCGGTGGTCGCGGCCGCGCACAACCCGGTCCTTTCCGACCTTTTCGCGGAGTTCGTCCCGGTTCTGAAGGAGCGTCTGGTCGAGCTGGTCGGGCTGCTGGAGCTACGCAAGGGCGATCCGAACCACGGCCACCCGGCGCACGCCGAACTGGTCGAGGCCGTACGCCGGGGCGACGCGGAGGGCGCCGGGCAGGGGCTGGCGGCCGAGCTGGAGGCCACCCGCGCCCGCCTGCTCGCGGCCTGACCGGGCGGACACTCCGGTCCTGCGCGCGCGGGCACCTTCACCCCTCCCGCTCGGGCACAGCAGGCCCGCCCTCCGCGGGCACGGTGGGCCGCCGCCCTCGGGCGCGGCAGGCCCGCCCCATCCCCGCACGGAGGGCCCACCGCCCACGGATTCGGCGGGCGCGACGACCCGCCGCCCACAGGCTCGGCAGGCCCGCTCCTTACGGCTGCGGACGGCCCGCTCCCCGCGGGCACACACTCTCCGCATCTGCCGCCCCCACCGCCCCCACCTGCACTGACGTCGGGTCATCAGCCATCACAAGGATGCTTCGACCACCAACCGTCAACCGACCGGTGACGTTGTGTTCAGTCGGTGTGCGGCCACCGTCCAGGCGGCGAACGAGTTTTCACTCCCATCACACCGTATGACTAGTATCGCTTCGTCAAAGCCCGTGCCCCCCGGACGGTTCGGCCCGGAAGGGTCGGCCGCCAGTCCCAAGGAGTCAGCTCTGCGCGCGCGTGCGAATCGGCGGCCCCCGACGCCGAAGGCCCCCCGCAGGCGTCCGCGCCTGTCACTGCGGACGGCTCTGCTCGTCCTGGCCATCGTCCCCAGCCTCTCCCTCGTCGCCCTCTGGGCCGGGACCAGCGGCGAGACCTTCCTCGACTTCCAGCGCCAGGCGGCCCAGGGCCTGCTGGCACAGAAGGCCGGGAAGCCCTCCAACATCGTCTACTACAACCTCCAGGAGGAGCGCCGGCTCAGCGCCGAGGCGCTCGCCCGGCCCGGCAGCGTCACCGACGCGCTGCGCCGCCAGCGCGCGCTGACCGACGACGCCGTGCGCCAGTTCCAGGCGCTCTCCGGCGAGACCGCCGACAGCGCGCCCGCCGAGGTGCTCAGCGCCGTCACCGAGGCGCGCCAGGCGATGGGCAAGCTGGCCGAGCAGCGCGCCGCGGTCGACCGCGCCGCCACCGACCAGCAGACGGTCTTCACGTACTACACCGACCTGATCGCCGTGGACCTGCGGCTGTTCACCGCGCTCAGCCACGTCGACAACGGCGAGGTCACCTGGATCTCCAAGACCCTGGTGAACGCCTTCTGGGCCAAGGAGATGCTGGCCCGCGAGGATGCCATCCTGGCCCGCGGCTGGCCGTCCGGGCGGCTGAGCGTCGCCGACTACCAGCAGGTCCAGCAGTCCATCGGCGCGCAGCAGCACCTGTTCGGCGTGCAGGTCGTGCCGTACATCCCCGCCGGTGAGGACCAGGCCTGGCAGGAGCTGATGAACAGCCCCGCCTGGCAGGCCAAGGACACCGTCGAGCAGGCCCTGACCAAGCCGACCACGCCGGAGTCCGGCGGGACGGTCAGACTCCCCGCGTCGCAGGACCAGTGGCGCCAGGCCCTGGACCAGCTCAACCCGCAGCTGGTGAAGGCGATCGAGGCCCGCACCGACGGCATCGTCGAGGTCGGCAAGGACTCCTTCCTCTCGCTGCTCACCAAGGTCGTGCTGACCAGCCTCATCGGCCTGGTCGCGGTCATCGCGGTGATCCTGACCACCTGGCGCCTGACCCGGTCGCTGCGCCGCCGCATCCAGGAGCTGCACACCCAGGCGCAGGAGCTGGAGCGCACCCTCCCCGAGGTGGTGGAGCGTCTGTCGCGCGGCGAGCAGGTGGACGTCGAGGCCGAGACCCACGCCATCACCGCCGGCCCGCACGGCAACGGCACCGACGAGCTGGCCCGCCTCGGCCATGCGCTCAACCTGGCCCGGACCTCCGCGCTGGAGACCTCCGTGCGGCAGGCCGAGCAGCACCGCGGCTTCGAACGGCTGCTGCAGCGCATCGCCCGCCGCACCCAGCTGCTGATCGGTCAGCAGCTCCGCAAGCTGGACGAGCTGGAGCGCAAGCACGAGGACCCGGAGGTCCTGGAGGGCCTCTTCGACCTCGACCACCTCACCGCCCGTCTGCGGCGCTACGAGGAGAACCTGGTCATCCTCGCCGGCGGCCAGCCGCAGCGGCGCTGGCGCAAGCCCGTCCCGCTGCTGGACGTGCTGCGCGCCGCGCAGAGCGAGGTGCAGGACTACCGGCGGATCATGCTGGACGTGGAGGGCCACCCGTGGCTCTCCGAGCGGGCCGTCGGCTCGGTCGCGCACGTGATCGCCGAGCTGATGGAGAACGCGGCGACCTTCTCCAAGCCGCCCACGCCGGTGGAGGTCCGGGCCGCCATGGTCGGCCGCGGCCTCGCGGTGGAGATCGAGGACCGCGGGCTCGGCATGGACCCCGAGCAGTACGACGCGGCCAACGAGCTGATGAGCAGTCCGCCCCGGATGGACGTGCTGGCCCGGGCGGACGACATCCGCCTCGGCTTCTACGTGGTCGCGCGGCTGGCCGCCAACACCGGGCTGCGGATCGAGTTCCGGCCGTCGGCCTTCGGCGGCACCCGGGTGGTCGTGCTCGTCCCGGAGGAACTGGTGATCGACGGCGACGCCGGGCTGCCGGACGCGACGCCCGTCGAGCCGATCCCGCTCGCCCGGCGCTCGCGCAAGGCGGCGCTCACCGCGCTGACCGCGGCGAGCGAGCCCGCGGACGGCCCGGACCACGCGGCCGGCATCGCCGACCTGAACGACCTGAACGGCTCGGACGGCCTGGACGATCTGAACAACCAGGACAGCCTGAACGGCCTGGACGACGAGACCGTGCAGGCCCTGCTGCCCGGCTCGGCGCCGACCCCCGTCGAGGCGTTCGCGCACGTCGAGTACATCCAGCCGCTGGAGACCGACCAGCCGGTCGAGCACAGCTCCCCGGCGGACGGCACGGCCGCGCACGGTTTCCCGGGCTTCCAGCCGTCCGGCGCCTCCGCCCACGGCGGCCCCGGGTACGGGATGGAGCAGCACGGCGCGCAGTCGTACGGCTCGGCCCAGACCGGGTACGGCGACCACACCACCCCGGGGTACGGCACCCCCCGGTACAGCGCGACGGGGTACGACTCCCCGACGTACGACAACCCGGCGTACGACAACCCCGCCCACGGCTCCGCGGCGTACGACAAGCAGGGGTACGACACCCCCGCCTACCCGGACATCGCCTACGCCACGGTGACGCCGGCCGAGGCCCCGTACGCCGACGAGCAGTACCGCCCGGCCGACCACTACCGGCTCGCCGAGCGCCGCGAGTACGCCTCCTCGGTGCCGGTCAGCGAGCCCACCGGCGAGCAGCCGCCGCTGCCGCAGCGTGTCCGCCAGGCCAGCCTGGCCGCCGAGCTGCGGGTGCCGCCGCGGCCCGACGCCCCCGGCGCGCCGGGCGGCTTCGGTGCGGCCGCCGAGCAGCCGCACCGGCAGGACGGGCCCCCGAGGACGGGCCCGCGCCCGGTGCGCCGCTCGGGCGCCGCGATCGGCGCCTTCCAGCGCCAGTCCCGCGCCGCCCGCGGCCAGGACGGTGACCAGGACTCCGGGCAGCACCGGCTGCCCGCCGCCACCGCACACCCGGCGTCCCCCACCGCAGCCGCCGGTCCCCCGACTCCCGCGTCGGGCCCGTCCCCCTGGGCCCTCCCCGCCGCGGATTCCCGAACCACTAGGACGGATGACCAGTGATGAACCGTACGATCGCCACCCACCAGGACCTGGACTGGCTGCTGGACGGACTCGTCGACTCGGTGCCCGGAACCAGGAACGCCGTCCTGCTCTCCGACGACGGCCTGGTCGTCAGCCACTCCCGGAGCATCGACCGGGCCGACGCCGAGCGCCTGGCGGCCGTCGCCACCGGCCAGCAGAGCCTCGCCCGGGGTGTCGGCGCCCTGTTCGACGGCGGTCCGGTGCACCAGGTGATCGTCGAGCTGGCCGAGGTCTGGCTGTTCATCATCGCCGCCGCCCAGGGCACCCACCTGGCCGTGATCGCCTCCCAGGAGGTGGACGCCGAGGTGATGTCGGTGGCCATGCACACCCTGGTGCAGCAGGTCGGCCAGAAGATGAGCACCCCCGCGCGCAGCGAGTTCGACGCGTTCGCCGCCCGCAGCACACACGCCGGCCGCGGGTGATCGCGCGGTGAGGCCCCACTGGAGCGAGGTGTCCGACGAGGACGAGGACGACGGCTCGGGATCGATGGTGCGCCCGTACACCATCACCCGCGGCCGCACCGCACCCGAGCGCGACAACCTCACACTGATCACGGTGCTGACCACGGTCGAGGAGGAGGCCCGCGTGGCCCTGGCCCGGGGTTCCCGGTCCGGGCCGCGCAACCTCCAGCCCGAGCACCGGATGATCCTGAACCAGTGCCGCCGTCCGGCCGCCGTCGCCGAGGTGGCGGCCGGGCTGGACCTGCCGGTCTCGGTCACCAAGATCCTCTTGGACGACCTGATCTCCCAGGGCCTGCTGCTGGCCCGGGCGCCGCTCTCGGTGGCCCGGGCGAGCGGGGGCGTTGACCTCGGTCTGCTGACGGCCGTACGCGAAGGACTCCGGAGACTCTGAACCATGGCACCAACCGCACCAACCCCGCCCGCTCCCCCCGCCGCGCCCGCCGCCGTGAAGATCCTGATCGCGGGCGGCTTCGGCGTCGGCAAGACCACCCTGGTCGGCTCGGTCAGCGAGGTCGCGCCGCTGCGCACCGAGGAGTTGCTCACCCGCGCGAGCGTGGGGGTGGACGACCTGTCCGGCGTGGACAGCAAGAACACCACCACCGTCGCCCTGGACTTCGGCCGGATCACCGTCAACGCGGACCTCGTCGTCTACCTGTTCGGCACGCCCGGGCAGGAGCGCTTCTGGTTCATGTGGAACGACCTGGTGAACGGCGCGCTCGGCGGGATCGTCATCGCCGACACCCGCCGGCTGGACACCAGCTTCGCCTCGATCGACTTCTTCGAGAGCCGCGGCATCCCGTTCGTGGTGGCGATCAACTGCTTCCACGCGCACAACACCCGGACGCCGGACGAGATCCGGGCCGCCCTCGACCTCGACCCGCAGGTGCCGATGCTGCTCGGCGACGTGCGGGAGCGCTCGTTCGGCCGGGATCTGCTGCTGGCCCTGGTCGACCACCTGATGGACCTCTCCGCCGTCCGGGCCGCGCCCGTCGGCTGACCGGCCCCGCGCCCTCCCTCCCCTGTTTCCTGCACCGACGTTCCTGTACCGACCTCCCCGGGAGAACCCCGTCATGACCTCACCCCTGCGCGTACTGATCCACGGCGGCGGCATCGGCGGCCTGACCCTGGCCACCGCCCTCGCCCGGCGCGGCCACCAGGTCGACGTGGCCGAGCTACGCGACGAGCTGGAGGCGCTCGGCGTCGGCATCATCCAGCCGTCCAACGCGCTGCACGTGATGCGCGAGATCGGCGTGCTGGACGCGTGCCTGGCGGCCGGCTTCGAGTGGGAGGTGCTGACCATCTGCGACCCGGCCGGCACCACGCTCGCCAAGATCCCGCAGCCCCGGATGGGCGACGCCCCCTCCAACAACGGCATCCCGCGGCCCGCCCTGGCCAGGGTGCTGAGCGACGCCGCCACCGCGGCCGGCGCGTCCGTGCGCTTCGGCGCCACGATCGCCGAACTCGCCGACGACGGACAGGGCGTGGACGTCACCCTGACCGACGGCCACAGCGGCCGGTACGACCTGGTGGTCGGCTTCGACGGCATCGGCTCGCCGCTGCGCAAGCGCCTGTACGGAGACGCGTACGCGCCCGAGTACACCGGCTTCGCCAACTGGCGGGTGACGCTGCCGCGTTCGCCCGAGGTGCAGGGTGTGGTGATGTCCACCGGGAATCTCAAGGCGAAGGCGCTGCTCACCCCGATCACCGAGGAACTGATGTACCTGGGCTCGGTGTTCGCCGAGGCCGAGGACTTCCGCCCGGACCCGGAGCGCGCCCACGAGCAGCTGGCCGAGCGGCTGGCCGGCTTCGGCGGCCCGGTCGCCGAGGCGCTGACCCTGGTCACCGACCCGTCGGCGGTGGTCTACTCGCGCATCTCGCAGGTCACGGTGGAGGAGCCGTGGCACGTCGGCCGGGTGGTCCTGGCCGGTGACGCCGCGCACGCCAGCACCCCGCACCTCGCCCAGGGCGCGGCCATGGCGGTCGAGGACGCGCTGGTGCTGGCCGAGAGCCTGGACGCCACCGAGGACGTGGCCGCGGCGCTCGCTGCCTGGGAGGAGCGCCGCCGCCCGCGTGCGATGTGGGTGCAGGCGATGTCGCGGGCCGTCCTCAAGCAGGAGACCGGCACGCCGACCACCCCGGAGGAGGACGAACTGCTGAAGGTCGGTATCCCGGGCGCCGCGCACGTCCTGGTCAAGCCGTACTGACGGCCGCCGTCCGGCCGTTCGTCTCGACCCCGCACGGGCCGCTGCCCGCGCGGGGTCGCGTGCGTCCGGGGCCGGGCCGGAACGGCGGCGGGCCAGGCCGCCTACCGGGCGATCTCCCGGCGCCGTTCCCAGACCGCCGCCGAGATCCGGGCCAGCAGCCGGGCCGCCGGATCCGCCGCCGTCTCGTCCTCGCCCGAGGCCAGCGGCCCGGTGTAGCAGACGGCGAGCAGGTACGGCGGGCAGTCCCCGGGGTGGACGAGGCCGACGCCGTGCCGGACCCCGGGGGACCACCCGTTCTTGAACGCGATCCTCGTCCCCGGCGGCAGCCCGGCCGCCAGGTCCACCCGGAACGCGTTGCGCTCCAGCAGCGCCAGCAGCTCCGGCTCCCCCGCCAGCGAGCGCAGCAGCCGCACCAGGTCCAGCGCGCTCACCCGGTTGTGCACGCCCTGGTCGCGTGCCGGGTAGTCCTCGATCCCGCGCGGGCTGGCACTGCGGGTGGCGCCCGCGCGGCGCCAGACCTCGGCGACCGCCGGGTGCCCGACCCGGGCGAGGCAGAGGTTGGTGGCGAGGTTGGAGGAGTGGGTGATCATCCGCTCGGCGAGCAGCCGCAGCGGTGCCGTCCCGCCGAGCAGCGCCCACGGCTCCGGATCGCTGTCCCAGCCGGGGTCGTTGGCGAACTCGCCGCCCGCCACGGAGACGAAGCGGTTCACCACCGGCACCTCGGCGTCCAGGTCGGCCCCGCTCCGGTGCAGCGCCGCGAGCACGGCCACCTTCATCGTGCTCGCCGCGTCGTGCGGTTCGTCGGGAGCCCGGACGAACACCGGCTCCCCTTCCCAGGGCGCCACCACCACAGACAACATGCCCGGCTGATTGCCCGGCCCCACCCCCGGCAAACCTCACCGAGCGTGGCGGCGAAATTGACGTACCGTCACATCCGGTCCTCCTCAAGCCTATCGGCGGGCACCCCGAAGCCCTTACACTGCGGAACCGGTCGATTACCGGGGATGACCTTCGTCAGGGGGCGGCATGAGTTCCGAACAGCTTCGGCTTCCGCACGAGTACCGGGTGGCCACCATGCGGATCGGGGGCTTCGCGTTCACCATCCTGCTGGCCTCCGGCGGCGCGCTGGTACCGCTCTGGGCCGACCAGGAGTTCGCCTCCTCGACGAAGACCGCCGGCACGCTGATCATCCTGGGCCTGCTGTTCCTGCTGATCATCTCGGCCGCGCGCGCCGCGACCCTGGTCACCGAGGAGGGCGTCCGGGTCCGCGGCATCGTCCGCCGGCGCCGGCTCGCCTGGGCGGACATCAAGGAGTTCCGCAAGGTGCCGAACCCCAACTCGGGCCTCGGCAAGGGCGCGCCGGACTTCTTCACCTACGCGTACCCGCACAGAGGCAAGGGGATCCTGCTGCCGTTCGTCGACGACAAGCACGTCAACGTGGACCACGAGGTGGCCAGGCTGCTCGGTCTGCTGGAGGAGCGGCGCGGGGAGGGCTGAGCCGCCGGGCCGCCGGGCCGGACAGCCGGCCCGTCCTCACCCCAGCCGGGCCGCCGGGAGCGGTCCGGCCGGCAGCGGGCGCGGTGCGGGTGGCCCGGCCAGCTCCGCGAGATAACGGGCCCGGGGCATCGGGACGGCGCCGAGACTGCGGACGTGCGGGCTGTCCCACTGGGCGTCCAGCAGCCGGCCGCCCGCGGCGGCGAAGCGGGCCGCGAGATCGGCGACGGCGACCCTGGCGGCACCGGAGCGGCGGTGGAACATCGAGTCGAGGCTGAGGACGGGGCCCGCGGCGACACCGAAGACACCGCCGATCAGCTCCCCGTCCTCCCACACCTCCGCGCTGTGCGCCGCGCCGCGCTCGTGCAGCCCTACCAGCGCGGCCCGCAACTCACGTGTGAGCCAGGCCGGTCGGCGGCCTTCGGCGCAGCCGGCGAGGACGGACTCGAACGCCCGGTCCGCGCTGGTCCACCAGTCCAGGCCGTTCCGCAACCGCCGGGCGAACCGGCTCCCGAGCCGCACGCCGTCCGGCGCGATCACCGGCCGCGGATCGGGGGACCACCACGCGAGCGCGTACGGATCCGCGCCGACGCCTCCCCCGCCCCCGGTGGCGGGCAGCAGCGCCACCTCCCCCGCCGCCACGGCGTCTTCGAACCGGGCCTCGTTGAAGGCGATCGTGTAGTCGTCGACGGCCGGCAGCGGGAAGAGCCCGTGCCGGTAGGCGTCGAACAGCACCTCGGCGTCCAGCCCCGCCCCGAACGCGGCCGGCCCGCCGGCCGGCGCCCGCGCCACGTCCAGCCCCGCGAACACCTCGCTCATCTCGCTCATCCGGCCGCCCCCGCACGCCCGTTCACCACGGCATCACCCGTTCACCGCCGTACTCGTTCACCGCCGCGACCGCCGCACCCGCCGCGATCGCTCACCGCCGGACCGCCCGGGCCGGCGGAAGGAGGAAGCCCTCCACCGTCAGCCGTCGCAGGTAGTGGTCGATCAGCTCCTCGTCCACCGGCGGCAGCTCGATGCCGCTGCCGGCCAGCGCCCGCTCCGTGTTGGACCGGTCGAAGAGCGGGAACGTCGGCCGGAAGTACATTTCACTGATGGAGAGTTCGGTCCCCGGGCCGCGGTCGACGAAGAGCGGGACGAACGGGGTCATCGGGTGGGTCGGGTGGCCCGCCGCGAAGCGGACCAGGCCCCGCACCCAGTCCCCGTACGGGACTTCGTCCACCGCGTACCCGTGCGCCCGCAGGCGCTCCGCGAGGTCCGCCGGATCGGCCGGGAGCGGCGAGGTCACGTGGTACACCTCGCCCTCCGCCGGGGCGTGGGCGGCGATGTGGGCGACGGCGCGGCCGAAGCGGTCGGCCGGGACGAAGTCGAGCGGCAACCGGACGTCCGGGCAACTCCCGGTGTCCGCGATGTACTTGATCAGCGCGCAGATCTCCGTCCCGGTGTTCATCACACCCGTCGCGAGGTCCCCCGTGACGTCGTTGGTGCGCAGCACGGTGACCGGCAGCCCGGCCGCCGCCGCGTTGTGCAGCACCTGCTCCGCGACCCACTTGCTCTGCACGTAGCCGACCGCCAGCCGGTCGGGGTGGGCGAGCGGCGTCCGTTCGGAGACCTCGCCGACGCCCGCCGCGCCGAACCCGGCCAGGACGGCGAGGGTGGACAGATAGTGGACGGGGATGCCGCGCGTGTGGCCGGCCAGCCGGACGATCTCGCGGGTGCCGCCCACGTTGGGAGCGCGCAGCTGGCGGTAGGGGTAGATGAAGTTGACCTGGCCGCCGAGGTGGTGGATGGCGTCCAGACTCTGGGCCAGGCGCTCGAAGCGGCTCCTCGTCAGGCCGAGGAGCGGTTCGGCGAGGTCGCCGACCAGCGGGACGACCCTCGGGTCCGCGAGGTCGTGCCGCAGGAAGCGCTGCTGCGCGGCGCGGATGCGTTCCAGCGCGTGCTCCTCGTCGGGTGCGCGGACCAGGCAGTGCACGCGGGCCCGGGTGGTGTGCAGCAGGGTGTTCAGCAGGTGGGCGCCGCAGAATCCGGTGGCACCGGTGAGCAGGATCTCGGCCGGCTCGGCACGGGAGGGCGCGGGCTGCCAGGACTGCCGGACGGGAACGCCGAGTTCGGCCTCCGCCGCCCAGTCGACGGCCGCCTCGCCGAAGCCGTCGCGGCCGGAGCGCGCCCGCCGGGTGGCGGCGGCGAAGGCGCGCAGGGTGGCGTCGTGCAGCAGGGCGCGGGCGAGGAAGCGGATCCGGGTGACGTCGATGCCGAACATGATGCGGGCCCGGGCCAGCATCTCCATGGCGAGCAGCGAGTTGCCGCCGAGGACGAAGAAGTCGTCCGCCGGGCCGACGTCCTCGACGCCGAGCAGTTCGGACCAGAGCGGGGCGACCGCGGTCTCGATGGCGGCGGTCTCGCGGTCCCGGTCGCTCCCGCCGTTCCCGCCGCGGCGGCCGGCGATGCCGCCCCACCCGTCCTCCCCCCGCCGCTGCCGCAGTCCGCCACCGGTCAGCCGGCGGCGGTCGATCTTCCCGGCGGCGGTCAGCGGCATGCTTTCCAGCAGGACGAACTCGGCGGGGACCATGAAGTCCGGCAGCCGGTCGGCCAGGTACGCGCGGATCCGGTCGCGCCGCGCGCGGGAGCCGGAGCCGTCCCGGTCGGCGAGCGTGTAGTAGGCGGTGAGGACGTACGCGCCGTCCGTGTGCCGGTCGGCGGCGACCCTGGCCAGCCGGACCTCGGGGTGGGCGGCGAGCACCGACTCGACCTCGGCCGGGTCGACCCGGTAGCCGCGGACCTTCACCTGGTCGTCGGAGCGGCCGAGGATCTCCAGCCCGCCGTCGGGGCGCCAGCGGCCGGTGTCGCCGGTGCGGTACATCCGCTCGCCGGGGACGGGCGCGTACGGGTCGGGCAGGAAGGACTCGGCGGTGAGGACGGGCGACCGCCAGTAGCCGCGGGCGAGGCCGGGCCCGCCGAGGTGGATCTCGCCCTTCTCACCGGGGCGCACCGGCCTGAGCCGGGCGTCCAGCACCCGCGCCCGGACGCCCGGCAGCGGTCTGCCGATCGGGACGGGCGCGGCGCCCGTCCCTGCGGCCCCGTCGGCGTCGTCGAGGACGGCCGGGGTGACCTCGTAGAGCAGGGAGGTGACGGCCGCCTCGGTCACGCCGTAGGCGTTGACCAGCCGGACACCCGGCAGCCGGTCCAGGCACCTGCGGCAGTCGTCGGCGTGCACGGTGTCGCCGCCGACCACGAGCAGCCGCAGGCCCTCCGGGGCCGGCCCGCCCTCGGGGAGCAGTTCCAGCACCTGGTGCCAGTAGGCGGGGGTGAGGTCGGCGACGGTCAGCCCCAGGGTGCCCATCCGGTGGACGAGTTCGGTGGGCGCCCAGGTCCGGACCCCGCCCAGGACGAGGGTGGCACCGCTGAGCAGGGTCGCGAACACCTGCTCCAGGGAGGTGTCGAAGCCGAGCGCGGCGAGTTGCAGCACCCGGTCGCGCGGGGTGAGACCGTACGCGTTGATCACCCGGTCCAGGGTGAAGACCAGTGAACGGTGGGTGACCGCCACGCCCTTGGGGGTGCCGGTGGTGCCCGAGGTGTAGATCAGGTAGGCGAGGTCGTCGGGCACCGCCTCGTCGACGAACGGGACGGCGTGCGGGGCGGCGTATGGGCCCGCGCCGGCACCGGGGTCCACCGGGGCCGCCGCCGTGTCCACCGAGAGCACCTCCGCCCCCGCGAAGCCGCCCCGCCCCCCGTTCCGGCCGAACGCGCCGGCCTCCGCCACCACGACGTCCGCCCCGCAGTCCTCGACGAGTCGCGCGAGCCGCCGGCGCGGGTGCGCCGGGTCCAGGGGCAGGAACGCCCCGCCGGCCTTCAGTACCCCCAGCCAGGCCGTCACCAGGCCCGTCCCGCGTTCCAGACAGACCGGCACCACCCGCTCCGCGCCGACGCCCCGGGCCCGCAGCGCGCCGGCCAGCCGGTCGCTGCGCAGGTCCAGTTCGCGGTAGCTCAGCGCGCCGTCCTCGGCGAGCACCGCGACCGCGTCCGGGTCGTGGGCGGCCCGCGCGCGGAACAGCCCGTGCACGGTGTCCGCGAACCCGGCCCGCACCGGTTCGCCACCGCCCCGCCCGGGAAGCCCGGGCCCCCAGGGCCCGTCACGCCGCCCGCCGAGCCGCGCCTCGCGCTCCACGTACGCGCGGCAGTCGGCGCGCCCGGCCGGCCCGAACACGCTTCGCCAGCCGCCGGGGACCGTTGAGTCACCGGGCCAGATCGCATACTGACCGTTGTTGTTGCAAAGCACGGCGTGACGACCGGAATTCACATCCGTTCGTGCGCCCTCTGCGCTGTCTGGTGCCTCATCCACCGGCTTGACCTCGTGCTGTGGCGGCAGAATGCTGGGAGGTGCGACATTTCTGACTATACGCACCCACCGCTCGACTCGAACGCCCAACCGTCTTTCCGGCGCCTTTCCACCGCCGTTCAGCCGGACGTTCCCCCGGGCCGTTCCCCTATGCCTCTACCCACTCCCGAACCCGCCCTCACCCGAAGTCCCCCGCCCACTCGGCGGGGTGAAGTCGCGGAGGAGGTAGCCTCGTTGACACGCCGGCGACAGCGCCTGACGGCCTGCTACCTGCTGTGGATGGTGCTGCTCACCGGCATCTACTACACCAACCCCTCCCAGCGGATCATCTGGTGGACGGGCATCGGCCTCAGCGGCGTCGTGGCCATCGTGGTCGGCGTCCGCCTCAACCGCCCCTCGCACGCACGGTTCTGGTACCTGCTGGCCCTCGCCAACCTCAGCTTCACCGCGGGCGAGGTGGTGCAGGTGATCCAGCTGCAGTTCCTGCGGCTGGGATACCCGTTCCCCTCCGTCGCCGACATCTTCTACCTCGCCGAGTACCTGCTGTACGCCGCGGGCGTGCTGGGCTTCATCCGCTGGCGGACGGCCCATCAGGACCGCGCCAGCCTGCTCGACGCCCTCATCCTCACCATGGGCCTGGCCCTGCTCTCCTGGATCTACCTGATCCTCCCCTACACCCGCAACCCCGACCTCACCTGGATCCAGCGGGCCACCTCGATCGCCTACCCGCTGGGCGACGTGGTGGTCCTCGCCCTGCTGCTGCGGCTGCTGGTGCCACGCGGCGGCACCAGCCGCGCCCTCCAGCTGCTCGCCGTCGGCACCGTCGGCATGCTGGTCTCCGACGTGCTGTACGGGCTGACCCAGCTGCACGGCGGCTGGCACATCGGCACGCCCGTGGACCTCGGCTGGGCCGCCTTCTACACCGCGTGGGGCGCGGCCGCCCTGCATCCGTCCATGGTCCAGCTGACCAGGCCCGTCCCCAGCCAGCAGCCCGACATCAGCGCCGGCCGGCTCGCCCTGCTCACCTTCGCCGCGCTGATCGCCCCGGCCATCCTGATCATCGAGGCGATCCACGGCAACACCAGCAACGCCGGGGTCATCGGCGCGTTCTCCGCCGTCCTCTACCTGCTGGTGCTGGCCCGGCTCGCCGTGGTGGTCCACGCCCGGCGGCAGGCCATCGCCCGCGAACGCGCGCTGCGCGAGGCCGGCGCCTCACTGACCGCCGCCGTCACCGTCGAGGAGGTCGCGGACGCCGTCCAGACCGCCGCCTCCACCCTGATGCCCGCCGAGGCCGGGCACGTCGCGCTGCTCGCGGTCACCGAGGCGGGCGTGCTGCACGTCCGGCACGCCGAGCGCGGCGCCACCCGGCACGCCCCCTTCGCCCCGCCCGCCGCCCCCGGCTCCGACGAGGTGCTGGCCCTCGCCGCCTACCGCGAGACCCGGTTACTCGCCGTCGACGACATCGGCGCCGACCTCTCGGCCCGCTTCGGCGGGATGCCGTACGCCCTGCTCTGCCCGCTCACCCTGGCCGAACGCCCCTCCGGCGACCCGCTGATCGGCGCGCTCATCGTCACCGGCACCGAGCACGAGCTCGCCAGCCTCTGGGGCTCGCTGGAGATCCTGGCCGCCCAGGCGGCGCTGGCCGTCGAACGCGTCATGCTGAGCCAGGAGATCAACCTCCGCAACAGCGAGGCCTACTTCCGCACCCTGGTCCAGAGCACCAGCGACGTCATCCTGATCCTCAACGCCGACGACGGCGTCCGGTACGCCAGTTCGTCCGCCGAGCAGGTCCTCGGCTACCCCAGCCTGGACGGCACCCTGATCACCGACCTCGTCCCGCCCGAGGACAGCCGCGCCGTCGACCACGCGCTCGCCCGGATGCGCGGGCAGGACGGCGCCGACGGGCGGGAGCAGCGGCGCGAGCACTGGCGCCTGCTGCGCCACGACCGCACCCCGATCGAGGCCGAGGTGCGCTGCAACGACCTGCGCGCCGACCCGACCGTCGGCGGCCTGGTGCTCACCCTGCGCGACGTCACCGAACAGCGCCAGATGGAGCGCGAGCTCACCCACCGGGCCTTCCACGACTCGCTGACCGGTCTCGCCAACCGCGTCCTCTTCCAGGACCGGCTCGGGCACGCCCTCTCCCGCGGCGAACGCACCGGCGCGGTCATCGGCGTGCTCTTCGTCGACCTGGACGACTTCAAGGTGGTCAACGACACCCAGGGGCACGCGGTCGGCGACGAACTGCTGGTCGCCGTCTCCCTGCGGGTCTCCACCGCGCTGCGCACCTCCGACACGGCGGCCCGCCTCGGTGGCGACGAGTTCGCGGTGCTGGTGGAGGACGCGCTGCGCCCGGAGGACGTCGGGGTGATCGCGGACACCGTGCTGGCGGCCTTCGCGGAGCCGTTCAAGCTGAGCGCGGGCGCCGTCCGGGTGACCGCCAGCGTCGGCGTGGCGACGACCGAGGACAGCGTGGACGCGGCCGAGCTGCTCACCCACGCGGACCTGGCGCTCTACTCGGCGAAGGCGGCCGGCAAGCGGCAGTGGTGCCACTACCGGCCCGCCTTACAGACCGGCCTGGTCGAGCGGCACGAGCTGAACGAGAACCTGGACACGGCGATCGCCGAGTCCGCCTTCACCCTGTACTACCAGCCGATCGTCGATCTGGCGACGGGCGGCCTGGTCGCCTTCGAGGCCCTGGTCCGCTGGCCGCACACCCGCCGCGGCATGATCCTGCCGGACGAGTTCATCGCCCTCGCCGAGGAGAGCGGCCAGATCGTCCCGCTCGGCGCCTGGGTCCTGGAGCACGCGGCCCAGGAGGTGGCCGCCTGGCAGCGGACCAGCTCCGACCGGCGGCTCGCCGATGGCCTCCCCCCGCTACGGGTCAACGTCAACGTCTCGGCGCGCCAGTTCCGCGACGCGGGCTTCGTGGACGTGGTGCGCGGCGCCCTCCGGACCTCCGGGATCGACCCCCACTCGCTGGTGCTGGAGCTCACCGAGTCCGTCCTGATGCGCCGCGACGAGCGCATCAGGACCGACATGCGCACCCTGACCGACCTGGGCGTGGGCATCGCGATCGACGACTTCGGCACCGGCTACTCCTCGCTGAGCTACCTGCGGGAGTTCCCGATCTCCGTCCTGAAGATCGACAAGTCCTTCATCGACGGCCTCGGAGCGTCCCCGCAACAGTACGCCCTGGTCAAGGGCATCACCCGGATCGCCGACACCCTGGACGTCCAGGTCATCGCCGAGGGCATCGAGAACGCCGACCAGCGCGACCTGCTCGCCGCCATGGGCTGCCCCCTCGGCCAGGGCTACCTCTTCGCCCGCCCCCTGACCTCCGCCCAGGCCCGCACCCTCATCCTGGCCGACACCGGCCTGACACCATCCCGCCAGGACACCACGTGACCGACCGCGACGCCCCAACGGCGTCGAGCGAACATCCGCGCGTACGGGAACAGGCCGCGGTCGCCCACCCCGGCGACCGACATCCGAGCTACTGTGGATGTCATGCCTGCGGCCTACGAGGACGTGCCCTTCAGCGAGCTGCTCCACCATCCCGCCGCGACCACGCGCAGGCTGGACGCCGTCCGCGCGCTACGGCTGCGGCGGCGCGACGCGGGAGACCTCGCCCTGATGCGCGTCGACCAGATGGAGCGGGACGCCTCGGTCGTGGACTTCACCTCGCGCCTGCTGGCCGGGCTGGTGCGGACGGAGAACATCGCCGCCCTCCGCCAGGCACTGCCCGAAGCCCTGCCGTGGAGCACCTTCCTGCCCACCGAGGACATCGACACCCTGCTCTCCGAGCTGGTGGACACGGCGCGCGGCGCGGTGGCCCTGGACAACCTGGCCCCGATCGCGCTCCTGCTCACTCAGTGGCGACACAGCGCCGAGATCTACGCGGACCCCGCCCTGCTCGCCCTCCTCACCCGCGAGCCCGACGGCGACCTCGGGCCGGTCCCCGTGCCCGAGGTCGCCGAGTGAGCCCGAAGCGCGGAGAGCGGGCCGCGCCGCCGCCGATCGGCGGCGAGTACGACCTCCGTTTCGCCAACACCGAGGCCGCCGACGGCTGGGAACACCTGGGCCGCCAGGCAGCGGGCAACCTGCGTCGTGCCTTCGAGAAGATCCGTGCCACTCCCCGCGCCGCCGACAACCCCGACCGTCAGCACCGCCTCAAGGGCAAGCTCGGTACCGGCATCTTCAAGGGCCAGGAACTGGAACGCCGGCAGTACGAGGTCACCGGCGGCGGACGCATCCGGTACCTGCTGGACGACGCCAACCGCACTGCCTGGATCACTTACGCGGGAACTGGCCATCCCAAGGCCACGGACTGATGCTTCTCCAAACCGCGCCCGTCCGCATGATCCGTACCCGAACCGGGAAGGTGCCGGTTCGGAAGGTGATCCGTCATGATTGCTCTGCTGCTCGCTCTTCTCGTCATCGTGCTGATCGCCGGCATCGGGTTCTCGATCCACCTGCTGTGGTGGGTGGCGCTCGCCGGCCTGGTGGTGTGGTTCCTCGGCTTCTTCGTCCACGGCGCCTCCGGCCGCGGTGGCAACGCTCGCTGGTATCGCTGGTGACCGCCTGTCGTTGCCGATGACCCGGAGTGCGAACCCACCTGGCCGCCGCGCCGACCGGCCGGGAAGCAGCGCGCGCCCCGTGCCGGACGTCCGGCACGGGGCGCGAGGTGAGCGGCCTACGGGGCGGGGTTCCCCGGCCGTCAGGCCTGTTCCCGGCCGTCGGCTCCCTCCTCGGCGGAGGGCCCTTCGCGGGGTGCCGTCCTGTGCGGGGGCTTGTGGTGCTCGCCGACGACGATGGCCCTGGCGGGCTCACTGACGACCTGGTGACCCTGCGGGTCGGTTCCCCGTCGCCACCGCCACATCGGTGACGGCGCAGCCCTTGCCATCGCCGCCGCCCTTGGTGTTCTTGCACGCTTCGGCGTCGGCCTTGGTGATCGTGTTCGTGCCGTGGCAGGTGGTGCCGGACCCGGGCGCCAGCGTGGTCGCGTCACAGGTGACGCTGGTGACGCGGTCGTCGTTGACCAGCACGCCGTGCAGCTCGGTGCTGCCGGTGTTGGTGACGGTGCAGGAGTACCGCACCGTCTTCCCGACCGTGTACGGACCGGGCGTGACGACGCGCTTCTTCAGCGTGATCGAGCCCGTGACCTCGAAGTTCAGGCAGACCGTCTCGTGGTCGATCGTGGCGCAGATCAACTCGGGCCGGGGCTGCCCGGCCGGCCCGGTTCCCAAAAGCCTCCGCCGAGCCTGCGGATCACGCCTGGCTCGCAGGACGTGCCAGGACGCGAGTACTGGCTCCCTTCGAAAAGGTGCCGAAGCCAATTTCGGAGGGCACATTATGACGTGGCAATATCCAGCCCCGGAGCCGCCCGCCTGTTCCTGGCACACGGCCAGGCCGCGGAGTTCGGTTACACCTTCAACGGCGTCTACAACGGTCCGCAGTTTGCCACGGCGGTACTGGACAGCAGTAGCGGCGGCGGTGGAGATCCTCGCACCCTCGTCATCCAATGGCGGGGCACCGAGACCCCCCGTCTCTCGGCAATTTCTACGTCGCTCGCGACGGTGACCAGCCAAGGCTGGCCAGACGGTCCCCACAGGGGTGAGGCCCCGGATCGCCCCCCGGCCACCCGCCCCGCACCCTGCCCAGACGTGGCTGGTGGCCGAGCGCCCATGCCCCGGGAGGCAGGTGGACATCGCACCGCAGCCTCCCGGCCCGGACCTCAAGCCGCTGAGCGCCCACCCGGCGACGCTTCGCCGGACGAACTCCGGTGGTGTGCGGAAAAGGCGAAGGCCGAGGTGTCGCCGTCCAGATCGATGGTCAGGGAGGCATCCAGGGCTTTGGCGAGACGGGTCAGCAACGGCAGAGTCGGCACGGAGTCGCCGCCCTCGATGTTCGAGATCTGCGGCTGGGTCATGCCCGCTCGCCGCGCCAGTTCGGTCTGCGACAGGCCGAGTTCCGCCCGCCGGTCATACACGGCCTGACCCAGCGCGAACGCGTACCCGGCTTCCACGTAGGCCGAGGACTCCTCGACCGACTCCCCCAGGAGCATCCTGGTCCGACGGGTCTTCCACTGGGAGTGGTTCACGGACTCTCCTCCTTGCTCCGGTCATAGCCGTGCTCCGCAGGACCGTGGTCCGCCTCGCACACCTTCTGCGCCTGCCGGGCGCGTTCGACCTCGACCGCCTCACGCTGCCGCGTCTTTCGGAACACCGTCAACAATACGATGCGCCGGTCAGGGGCAAGCCAGTAGGTGATCCGCACGGCAGTACCGTCCATGGTGAATCGCAGCTCACGCACCTTGCCACCGAGATGGCGGGAGTATGGCTCCGCCAATGTGGTCGGCTGGGCCGCAAGCATGTCGGCCGCCCGCTCAGCCTTGTCGTACTGGGTGTCCGGGAGGAGTTCCAGCCACTGCCGAACTTCCGGCTCGATCTCGATCTGCCATGGACCGCTCACGCTCACAACTATACAGAAATCTATATACCCCGCAGCTGGATCGCTCCATCCGCCCAGGGCTTCGCCAGGAGGATACGCCCCGGGCGGGGCTGCCCGGGGTGAACGGGCAGCCCCCGGGGGTCACTTGACCGGGTGCGGGTGGCCGAGGTGGGGGAAGGTGGGGAGCAGGTCGGCGTGCGGGGGGATGTGGTCACTGGTGACCTTGCCGCCGGAGACCATGGTGAGGCGGGCGGACGTCACGTCGTCGCTGAGCGTGCGGCCGTTGGGGTAGCCGGCCGGGCGGGAGCGGTCGTAGCGGAGGATGTCGGGCAGGACGAGCTTCAGCGTCTCGGTGGCCGCCTGGGTGGTGTAGTCGCCGGCGTGCTGGAGCACGGCCGTCCACGCCTCGCGGTACTTCTCCCAGTCGTCGGCCGGTTCGCCCGCGTTGTAGGCGTCCTTGACCTCCTCGGCGTTGAAGTACGCGGTGAGGGACGGGTGGGCGCCCCGGTCCACCGACAGCAACTGGCCGTCCACGTGGAGGCCGACCCGCGCCCAGACGCCGATCGTCGGGTCCGGGCCGAGGTCCGCGTCGGGCACTTCGAGCGCGAGGCCGAAGATGTTGGCGTCCTCCATCGCGTCCCTGCCGGTCCACTGGAAGTTGTTGACGATGCCCTCCAGGTCGGCGAAGAACGGGTCGCTCCGCAGGCCGGCGGAGAGCCGGTAGCCGCCCGCCTCCGCGATGTCGGGTGCGTCGCCGAAGGCGACCGGGACGTCCGCGAAGAGCTTCTCCCCGCCCGCCTCGTGCTTCTGCGCGGCGCCGCCGGTCGCGCGGTACACGGTGACGGTCTGACCTCCGGTGCCTGCGCCCGGGGCGGGGTCAGGGGCGGAGAAGACGAAGGAGTAGGCGACGTCGGCGCGGTTGTCGCCGTCGTTGTCGATGTTGATCCGGTACACCGCGTCGGGGTGGAACTCGGCGGCCCGGGTGGGCGCGTACGGGTTCACGTTCATGATCAGAACGGTGCGCCCGGAGGCGTCGGAGGCCGGGAAGGCGAAGAGGTCGGTGAGGTCGAGCCGGGCGTCGCCCCGGGGGGAGCGAAGGCTGGGACCGCTGAGGTGGTGGGACATGGCGCTGGGCTACCTCGTCTCTGCGCAACCCCCCTGGCTTGTCCGCACCGTCGTACCAGCGCGAGCGGTACCGGCCGGGGAGGACACCCGCACAGAACCCGCCCGTCCGCCCCTTTGGCGGACGGGCCCGGATCCGCGGCCGGTCATGGTGGTCCACGGCCCCGAGTGCCCCGACACCCAGGACACCTGGACCCGGGTCCTGGACGCGCCCGACGCCCCGCTGCGGAACCGGCCCACGCCCTGGCCGCGCGCGCCCTGACCACGCGCACCGGCACCTCGGAGCCGCCGAGGACGCAGAACCCTCCGGACCTTCCGAATACTCCGATCAATAGGCTGAGATCATGCACACCACCGAGCACGACTGGATCACCACGCCCGTCACCACGGACCTCCTGCGTGGCGCGCTCGACCTGGAGCGCACCGCGCACGGGGTGCTGCCGCACCGGCTCCCCGCCCGGGCCCGCGCCCAGTACACCGACGGGCAGCTCGCCATGGCGGAATCCCAGCCCTCCGGCGTGCGGCTGGTCTTCCGGACCAGGGCCACCGCCGTCGAGCTGGACACGCTGCCCACCAAGCGGGTCTACGTGGGCGCCCCGCCCCGGCCGGACGGCGTGTACGACCTGCTCGTCGACGGCCGCCCGGCCGGCCAGTCCACCGTGACCGGCGGCAACACCCTCACCATCGACATGACCGCCCGCACCGCCACGACCGAGCCCGGCCCGCCCGGCACCGTCCGCTTCACCGGCCTGGCCGACCGCGTCAAGGACGTCGAGATCTGGCTGCCGCACAACGAGACCGCCGAACTCATCGCCCTGCGCACCGACGCCCCCGTCGAGCCCGTGCCGGACCGGGGTCGCAAGGTCTGGCTGCACCACGGCAGTTCGATCAGTCAGGGCTCCGACGCCGCGAGTCCCACCGCGATCTGGCCCGCCGTCGCCGCCTCCCTCGGCGGTGTGGAGCTGATCAACCTGGGCCTGAGCGGCAACGCCCTGCTCGACCCGTTCACCGCCCGCGCCCTGCGGGACACCCCCGCCGACCTGATCAGCGTCAAGATCGGCATCAACCTGGTCAACACCGACCTGATGCGCCTGCGCGCCTTCACCCCCGCCGTGCACGGCTTCCTCGACACCGTCCGCGAAGGCCACCCCACCGCACCGCTGCTGGTCGCCTCGCCCATCCTGTGCCCCATCCACGAGGACACGCCCGGCCCCAGCGCCCCGGACTTCAGCGGCATGAGCACCGGACAGATACGGTTCCGGGCGGCCGGCGATCCGGCGGAGCGCGCGAACGGGAAGCTGGCCCTGGGCGTCATCCGGGACGAACTGGCCCGGATCGTGGCGCAGCGGGCGGCCGAGGACCCGAACCTGCACTACCTCGACGGCCGCGAGCTGTACGGCCAGGCCGACTTCGCCGAACTGCCGCTGCCCGACCAGCTCCACCCGGACACCGCCACCCACCGCCGCATCGGCGAACGCTTCGCCGGGCTGGCCTTCACCGCCGGCGGCCCCTTCGCCGAGCGGCGCGGCTGACACCGGGGTTCGGCGGCCCGGGGGGCGAGGTGAGGCCCGCGACGGGTGGTGTGGGAGGCTGACCCCGTGCCCACCCTCCGCCACCTGCACGCCGACCGCCTCCCCGGCTGGCTCGACCGCAGCCGAACCGCGTACGCCGAAGACCTCGTGGCCGCAGGGCACACCCCCGAGGACGCCCACCGGCTGGCGGAGGAGGGCATGGCCCGTTCCTTCCCGTCCGGGGCACCGACGCCGGGTCACGCGGTGTTCGACGTGCTCGACGACGCCGGTGCGGCCGTCGGCCACCTCTGGATCGGGCCGGACACCAGCGACGACGCGGGCGCCTGGTGGGTGTGGGACATCGCGATCGACGCCGACCACCGCGGCCGGGGCCTCGGCCGGGCGGCCATGCTCCTCGGCGAGGAGTACGCCCGGGCCCAGGGCGCGCGCACCCTCGGCCTGAACGTCTTCGGGTTCAACACGGGCGCGCGCGGCCTGTACGAGTCGCTCGGCTACGAGACGACCTCGGTCAAGATGCGCAAGACGCTCGGCTGACGGCACTCCCGGCGGCAGCGACCTCCCTGAGGCGCTGCCACTGTCGAGCACAGGGTGAACCGACCGAGCGGATCCGCCCGTATCCACCAGTGAGGTGGTGGGCGCGCCATGACCGTCAGTTGGCCGACGCTCCGTCATTTCGGTGTTGTCAGGTGCAAGGCATGTCCCGTACCGGCCCCCCCCGGGATGCCGGGTCGGCCGACCGCACGGTCACGCCCGCTCGTCACCGCTCGACGCTGCCAACCGATTCGGAGAAACTCCCTTGCGCAACAGCAGGTTCACCTCGGTCCTCCTGGCCGGCGCCACGACGCTGGCGTCCCTCGGCGCCGGCATCGCCATCGGCGTCGGCCCCGCGGTCGCCGCTCCGGCCGCCCCGATCGGCATCACCGCGCCCCTGGAGGATCCCGAGGTCGAGGTCTTCGCCGAGGACGGCGCCATCAGCCGGACCAGGGTCCCTGCGGCCTCCCCGTTCGTCGGCGCCCAGTCCATGGCCGCGGCCGCCGCGGGCGACGGCACCGTCACCTCGATCGTCAACAACGGGAGCACGGACACCAAACTGGACGTGGTCGTGATCGGCGACGGCTACACGGCGGCGGAGCAGGGCAAGTTCCGCACCGACGCCGCCGCGAAGTGGAAGGACATCAGCGCCGTCGAGCCCTACGCGAGCTACCGCAAACTGTTCAACGTGTGGGCCGTGAACGCCGTTTCCGCGCAGTCGGGCGTCTCCGGCGACCCGAAGCAGAGCACCGTCCGCAAGACCGCGCTCGGCTCGAACTTCTGGTGCAGCAACATCGAGCGGCTGCTCTGCGTGGACGTCAAGGCCGTCGAGGGCTACGCCGCCAAGGCCCCGCAGGCCGACCTCGTCATCGTCGTCGCCAACACCGCCAAGTACGGCGGCGCCGGCTACAGCGGCATCCAGTCCCCGCTCGGCTACGAGGGCATCGCCACCGTAGCGGGGGGCAACAGCGCGTCCGGCCAGATAGCGGTGCACGAGACCGGCCACTCCCTGGGCAAGCTCGCGGACGAGTACGTCGCCGAGGGCCAGGGCCCCTACAAGGGCGCGGAACCCGCCCAGGCCAACATCACCACCCTGACCGCCGACCGGATGCGCCACGACCAGGCCAAGTGGTACCGCTGGCTCGGCCGCACCTCACCCGACGGCGGCACCGTCGGCGCCTACGCGGGCGCCAGTAACTACCCGTCCGGCCTCTACCGGCCGACCGACAACTCCGTCATGCGGTCGCTCGGACGCGAGTTCAACCTCCCCGGCCGCGAGGCGATGATCGCCGGCTTCTACCGCCACGCCTCCACCCTCTCCAGCGCCACGCCCACCACCACCCGGCTGACCGCGACCGACCGCCTCACCGTCGACCTCCCCGTCTCCGGCACCCGCCTGCGCTGGTACCTCGACGGCAAGGAGGTGACGGCCCTGCGCGACCGCAGGACGATCGCCATGTCCGACCTCGGCAAGGCCGGCTCCAAGCCCACCACGCACAAGCTCAGCGCCGTCGCGACCGACCCCACCCCGTCCGTCATCGACCCGGCCCTGACCCCCGCGCTCACCCGCAGCCTGGTCTGGAACGTCACCCGCTGACCGCAGCCGCCCGGCACACCCGGCTCCCGTCACGCCGTCCACCAGGGCGCGGCGGGAGCCGGTCGGGCCGCGTCCGGCTCCCGCACCGCGCCGCCAAGTCCCGGAAGACGCCCATCAGTCCGCGCCGATGACCGCGAACCCGGTCTCGCCCTGCTCGAACGCGGCGAACAGCTCCGGCAGCGTCGCCCGGCCGGCATGCTCGACGAGCAGGACACCCTGCTCGGGGGCGGCGAGGAAGTCCGTCTCGATCTCCCGGCGCAGCAGAGTGACCCGGCCGTCGACGAGGTCGTCACGCCGCAGACCGGCCACGGCCTCCCGGAAGGCGTCGTCGCCCCCCGCCAGCTGCTGGTCGATCGACTCGGGCCAGGCCAGCACGCGGACGGCGAGCCGGTCGCCGGTCCGCTCGTACCGGGCCCAGAGGTCGTCCGGGAGAAGGTAGAAGACGCCCTCCTCGCCCTCGTGCCCCCGGTCGGTCAGGGCGGAGATCACGAGTTGACCGGGGTCGTCGGTCTGGAGGTCGATCCCGATCAGGACACCGCGCTCGTCCGGCCCGAACGGGGGGACTGCGGTGATCCACATCTGCGCGGCGTCGCTCATGTCCGCCATCCAAGCAGATGGCACCAACGCCCCCGGCGACGTCCTCTTCGAGGGCAACGGCGAGGACCTGCGGATCCGCCGGATCCGCCGGATCCGCCAAATCGAACGGGTCGCCGGCCGCCGCTTGCGACGACGTGGGCACGATGCTGGCCGGCGCGGCGAACACGCACACCCCGGCCAGCAGCGCCATCGACAGCGCTCCGACGAGTAGGCGTCGGGTGCGTCCCCGTGCGGGCTGCGTGGGACAGGTCGGTTCTCGCCGGTGATTTGACATCCTCCCCGCGCTGAAGCACGGAGAGGATGTCAATGAGATGCCGACATCCACCGCGCCGGCATCCCGAGTGGGCCCTCGCGGTCACCTCCGCCAGAACAGGTGGTGCGTAACGCCGCTCGGGCTGGGCACGACCTCCAGGTGGAACCGGTCGAGCAGCTCATCGGGGGACTCCCAGAGTCGCAGCCCGGACCCGAGCTTCACCGGCGAGACCGCCACATGCATGGTGTCGACGAGGTCGGCATCAAGGAACTGCCGGATGGCAGTAACCCCGCCACCGAGTCGGACGTCCTTGCCCTCCGCCGCTTCCCGCGCCCGTTCGAGGACCGTGGCCGGGTCGCCGTCGACGAAGTGGAACGTGGTGTCGGAGAGCGTGAACGACGGACGCCTGTGGTGAGTCATGACGAACACCGGAGTGCGGAACGGGGGCTCGTCACCCCACCAGCCACGCCACTCGTGGTCCTGCCAGGGCCCGCGCTGGGGCCCGAACTTGTTGCGGCCCATGATCTCGGCACCGATGTTGCGTGCGAAGTCTCGCGTGAAGTAGTCGTCGAGGCCCCGGCTCCCCCCGGGATCCGTGCGCATCGGCCAGCTCGCCGTGGCTCCGGCCCAGGCGAACAGCTTCTCGGGGTGGTCATAGCCGAACGGTCTGTCGAGACTCTGGTGCTCACCGGCACCGATTCCGTCACTCGAGACGTTGAAGTTCATGACTCTGAGCAGTTGATTCACGTGTTTCCTCGTCAGGTCTTGTCGCGTCATCGTGTGGCGAGGCACCACACATCATGATGTCGAACCTGACGGGGCCGGATTGACAACGGCCCGTAACTTTTTTCAAGGCGCGTCGGGAGGCCACGCCGTACATGGAGCTGCAGATGCGCCATCTCGACGGCCATCCGCGCCACCGCACCTCGACGTCGGTCATCCGTCCCCCCATGGTGGTGCCGTGGGACCAGGCGCACCCGCCCACCTGATCTACAGTCGCCCTTTGCTCCAGCTGGTGGAATCGCCGAGGGCAAACGACCTAGGCCTTCGCCCGAGCGATCGCCTGCACGGCGATCTCGCGCATCCGGTCGAAGGCCTCCTGCGGATCGTCGTAGTAGCGCCAGGGGCCGGCCACCTCGCGACCCATCACCTGGAACAGCTCCAGCGCCTGCGCCACCCGGGCGTTCATGACCAGCGCCCAGGCGGCCCAGCCCCGGGCGGCCTGAAGCTGCGGATGCGCCGGATCGGCCTGCGCTGGCCGCCCTCGTTGTCGCTGTGACTGCTCTTGAACCACACCAGGTCTGTGCTCATGGCTCCCCCGTCCCGGGACAGCACGGCCCATTGACGGTACGTCAGTGACCTGCCGCTGCCCAGTAGTGCTTCATTACATGTGGGCGCTGATCTCGCCGCCGGCGGTGAGCACGATGTAGACGCCGTTGGCGACGCCTCCGACGTCCTGCTGGTTCGACTCCAGCGTGCCGTTCACGGCGTTGTCGTAGCCGAGGATCTGCGCGCGGTACCGGAGTTCGCCGATCTTCGTGACCTTGGCCGTCCAACCGCCCGCGAGCTTGAACGTGCCCGGTCCCTGGTGCCCGCCGCCCATCCAGGAGTGGACCTGGCCGTCCAGCGAGAGCACGACGAACATGTCGTTGGCGTCCAGTCCGGCGTCGGAGTCGGTCGTCTCCAGCGTGGCGAGGACATCACCGTTGTGGACGATCCTGGCGACGTAGTGCTGGGCCCCGATCTCCTGGACCTCGGCCGTGCTGCCGTCCACCAGGGGCTGGGTGTGGACCGGGGGCTTCGCCTTGGCCGTGGTGGCCGGCGCGGTGGCCCGGGGCGAGGCCGGCGAAGCGGGCGGGGCAGCCGGTGCGGTGGTGCTGTGCGTACCGGTCGCGGTGGCCGGAGCGACGGTGCCCTGCGCGGCAGGCGTGACGGGCGCAGGCGTGACGGGCGCGGCAGGCGTGGTTGCCGCGGTAGTGCCGTGCGCGTCGGACGCGGAGCTGCAGGCTGTCGCGGCCGGGACGATCAGAGCGGCTGCCAGGACGGTGCCGGCCAGCGTGCGAACGGTGGCCGCGCGGCGGGTCGTCAAGGGGGACATGCGGGTTCTCCTGAGCGCAGTACGGGGTGAGGGCGCGCACACTGCCAACCTCTTTCGTGCGGGAACCGCGAGGCAATGCGGCGGCTTGCACGACCGAACCTAGTGCGAGCAATCGACGGAATAGAGCATTCCGTGTCACCGGACTGCAACGCCCTGGGCAGCCCGGTGCCGATCACGGCGGAAGCACAATCGACCAGCTGAGGGACCGGCAGCCGGACGAGCCGGGCGGCATAGCTTGACAGGCCGACACCCGAGCCGGCGATCACCGGGGCGACGCGTCATGTGACCGGGCACTTCCGCTGTCCACGCCGAACACCCCGTTGGCCGCCCCGGGGCGAGGGCTGAGTGGTTCGTCGGCCGCTGGACGTAGGTCGCGCGCCTCATGCGCACCTGAAACCCGGTGGCTAGGATCGCCGATCATGACCACGGCAAGCATTCAGCGCCAGACGGCGGAGCGGGTACGCGACACTCTGGAACGGCTCATCGCCGAGCGGGACGTATGGGTGTCGACGGCCCACCCTGAGCATGGGCCGCACCAGGTACCCCTGTGGTTCCTGTGGGACGGGCGAGCAGCGTGGATGTGCACCAGCGGCACTTCAGTGACTGCGCGCAACGTCCGCGAAGAACCGCGCGTACGACTGGCACTGCCGGACACCTTCGATGTGGTGCTCCTCCAGGGTGAGGCGGAGGGCTTCTCGGCCCAGGATGTGCCCGCAGATGCAGCCCAGGCGTTCGCCGACAAGTTCGGGTGGGACCCACGCGCGGAGGAAGGGTCGTACCTGTATGTGCGCGTGGTGCCGAAGACGGTGCGTGCTTGGCGAGGCGAGCAGGAACTACCCGGACGAGTCATCATGCGCGACGGAACCTGGCTGGAACAGGGGCCCCTTGCCAACGCGCCCCTCAAACGCTGAGTCCTAGTCACAACAGGGCAAACGTTGTCCGATGCGGCACTGGCGACGGGCCACTGAGGGAAGCCGCTCAGACTTCGACGGCGGCGGCGAACTCGACGAATGCCCGCCAGGCCGCCGGGGCGAACGCCGGCTGCGGACCGCTTCTGTCCTTGAAATCACGCACATGGACGGTGCCGGGCACCTCGGTGGCTTCGTTGATCTCCAGGAACAGCGTCTGCCGAGGGGTTCGGAGACAGCTGGTGGACGTGATGGTGCCCCGGCCATCCGCCACGGGGGAACGACGGACGCCGGGGCGGCCACGGGCGGCCTATGCCGCGTAGAACAGTGTTGCGGCTTCCTGGATCTCCACGATGGCTTCGGCGAAGCTCTCGGGGCCACCGCCCCACGGGTCGGCGATGCCCGACGCCAGGATCCTCACCGGCCGGTCCGGACCGGCGAGCACTTCGACGGCAAGGGCGGTCTCGTCGTCCATGGCGATCAGGTCGTCAGCCCACTTGAGAAGCTCCGCGTCGAGCGCGGCGCCTCGGTGCTCGGTCAGGTCGTAGCCGAACGCGGCGGCGGCCTCGATCATCAGCGGGTGCGCGGGCTTGCCCACGTGCCAGTTGCGGATGCCCGCCGACCGCACGTCAAGTGCCCCTCCGGATCGCTCGGCGATGATCAGGGCTGCGATCGGGGAACGACAGTGGTTTCCCTTACAAACGACCAGCACCTTCCGCCTGTCACTACGCATCGGGATTCACCCTCTCGATCTCGAACGTGATGACTCCGAGGGCTTCCTTGGCCGCTGGGAAGATCGCCTGAATCGCTCGCAGCTGCTCGGCCTCGGTCGCGCGCGGGTTGACCGCCTTCACGTCCTCGGTCCCGAACATCTCCTTGAACGTCCGGTAAGTCCCGACCCGGGTCACCCGGGTCAGGCACTGCTCTTCCCGGCAGGTGAAGTTGAGCAGGTCGCCGGCCTTGATCCGCTTCATGGAGTCGTAGGCGACGCGGACCTCAACGGTCTTCTCGCCACTGGCGATCAGGTCGAAGTACTGCTTGTAGATCTGGATGTTGCGGGGACGGCCATGCGCCTGAGACTGGGACTGGGCAGGCTGGCGGGTGGTCATGAGGGCTTCCAATGCGGTCGTGGTGTAGGACCGGTAGAAGTGCCTCGGGTTGCTCAGCATCAGCTCGCCGAGTCCCGAGAGCGCGTTCACGTAGTCCGCGTGGGTGCCGGGCCAGTCGGAGGGGTCGAGCAGCCACCTGGAGGGGACGCCTTCCACCACGAGTCCGGCGTCGGCAGCTTCACGAAGGAGGCTCTTCGAGAGCTTCCCTCCGTCGCTGCCGAGGATCTGAGGGGCGAAGATGCGAAGGGGCAGCGGGCCGGAGGCCTCGCCGATGGCGGCGTGCGCTCCGTCCACCAGCTGGCAACCGGGCGCCCAGTCGCCGCCCTTCACCATGACGTGAAGCGCGCCGTCATCGGACCGGTAAGACCGTTCCTTGACCACGTTGCGGTACAGGGTGGCCAGGTCGATGTAGCCGCCACCGAGCGGCGTGATGTCGGCCTCGTACCGACCGTGGTCGAAGCACACCGCCTCGAACAAGGCTCCGCTGTCGTCCAGTTCCAGCCGTCGGGTACGGTCGGCGTACTTCTCCGCCCAGCCGCAGACCGGGCAGGGCAGGCGGATGTGCGCGGTGCCGCTGGCGGGAGAGAGCCAGTATCGGATCTCGTCCAGGTGCTCAAGGGTGCGGATGAACTCGGCGCGGAACTCGGGGCTGACCTGCTGCTCAGTGTAGGTGCTGACGGTGTACTCGATCCCGGTGTGTCGGGTCATCGCGTCGATCAGCTGGGCGTAGTGCTCGGTGACCAGGGCGCGGATGCCGCGGTTGGTGAGCAGATGGTGATATGTCAGTTGGTACTTCCGGCCGACGTGGCTGACGGTCTTGGCCGGGGCGTTGTCGAGTGCGGTGAAGTCCACGGTCGCGTCGATGCCGAACTCGTCTCGGGCGTGCTCGGCGAGCAGGAACGCCAGGCTCTGGACCAGGTGAGTCCCGATGTGGGGGCGGCCGTTGATCTGGGTGCCGACGGTGAAAACGATTCGGTCGGCAGCAGGCCTCCCTGATGCGGGGGCGCAGTACATCCAACGTATCGTCAATAGCATTTGACAGCACGATGTTTGGCGACCTGAGGAGGTGGGCTGTGTTCACTTGATGCCCTCCGCTCTGTGCACGAGTCACCTGTGGGCGACTCAGTGATGGTGCCGGTTGCGCCTGCCCTCAGTGAGCAAGGCGTTGACCCTCTGGGCGTCAGTGCTGTCAGGCTCGAACGGGCCGGGGTCGGTGGGCGACTCCCGGGCGGCTTCGTCAGCCTCGGCGTGGTTCGCGGCCGTGCTCATCGGCTACACCGACGGTGGAACACGGCCCGGGCAGTTGGAGCTGTTGCAGGTGCACGGCGGCCAGCCGACGGGGCGCTTCGCCACAACGCGGTTGAACCAGCCAGGGTCGTAGTCGAGCAACGGGTTCCCTACCGCCCTCCTGCCGTTGGCGCGCAGCAGAGGCCGCATCTCCTTGTAGGACAGAACCTCGGACATATCCCTCCTCCTTCGCCGAGCTGGCGGGGGTGTGGGACAAGACCGTAGGGAACGGCACACAGGCAGTGCGAGTTTCTTGCGCCGTCTTGCATGAGGTCACTCGAAAGAGTGGATGGCCTGCTGGATCAGGTCTCTAGCCTGAGGCCCGTAGACAGCCATTCCGGCAAGAATCTTGAAAGCCTTCTCGTAGATTGCGATCTCCCCAGGAGTCGTGATGTTGACGAGAGCTGATAGGAGTTCAGCCGTCACCTGGCGATCGTCGTACATGTAGAAGGCTTCGAGGGGCCACATCTCGCGGGGCGCGCCGGCGGGGATGATTCCGAGGCTGACGCGGGGGAGCCTCATGATCTCCAGCAGGAACATCAGTTGCTCGCGCATGGCTTGGGCGCCCCCGAAGGGGTAGCGCAGCACGGTCTCTTCGAGGACCATCGCGAACTGATGGTTTGCCCGCCGGAACAGGTTCGACCTGGCGACCCGAGACTCAACGGCGGCGCCGACATCGTCCGGCGTCCCTTGGAACCGGGTGATGGCCGCCATCAGGCTTGTAGCGTAGCCGCTTCGTTGCGCGAGCCCCGGGACCACATTGGAGCAGTAGACACGGGTCAGTCGTGTCCGCTCCAGCTCTTCCATCTCGCTGTCCTGGGCGTACTTCATCCCGTCTCGGTGGACCTTGCGCCACTCGACGTACATCTCGTCGGCCTGGCGATTGGCTGCGATGATGTCTGCGGCCTGGTCCTCCGCGCCACAGGCCATACACCACCGGAGAACGTCGTCATCGGACGGTGGGGTCTTCGCGTGGGCGATTCGTGAGACCTTGGACTCACTCCAGCCACACCGGGCGGCCAACTCACTGCCCTTGAGTCGAGCTTCGCCTTTGAGGGTTCGGAGCTTTCTAGCGACTGCTTCGCGAGCTGCTTGAGCAGACGAAGACGGCGACAGAGACATGAGCCGGCTATCCGGTGTCGCCGTAGATCAGACCTTGTACTTCTCGTGAGGGACGCCGCGTTCCCAAACGGTCTCGAACGCGGCCACACAGAGCTTTACGACTGCTGGTTCGGTCCGCAGTTCAAGGCCGGGCATCGCCCAATCGCCTGTACCGGTGAAGTGGTTGAACAGGACCTTGTCACCGTCGAAGATCCAGAGGTCATTGCCCGGCAGGGCGATGTCTGAGTAGGGTCGGGGACTGGCGCGGTGGGCGATGCTCCGTTTCCAGTCCCCGCCGCTTCAAACCGTGCATGCAGTTCTCCCGCACACGGCTTTC
>NZ_JBIVRD010000020.1:0-57744 GCF_044755565.1 Kitasatospora sp. NPDC092286
AGACCGTCGTCATGGTCACCCACGACCCCGTCGCCGCCGCCTACGCCGACCGCGTCGTCTTCCTCGCCGACGGCCGCATCGTCGACGAACTCGTCAACCCCACCGCCGACACCGTCCTGGACCGCATGCGCCGCTTCGACGCCAAGGGCCGCACCAGCTAGAGCCGGCCGGCCCCCGCACCCACCCGTCCGGGCTCCGACCCCGTTCCGGCCGCCCCCAGACACCTCAGGACTGACACTCCCTCATGTACCGCACCGCACTGCGCAATGTGCTGGCCCACAAAGCCCGGCTGCTGATGACGACCCTCGCCGTCATGCTGGGCACCGCCTTCGTGGCCGGCACCCTCGTCTTCACCGACACCCTCGGCAACGCGCTCAGGTCCCAGAGCGCCAAGAGCTACACCGACATAGCCGTCACGGTCAGCGACCGCGACGCCGTCGTCCGGGGCTACGACCGCGGCGCCAAGGCGACCGGCGGGCCCACCCTGAACGAGGAGACGCGCAAGGCGATCGCGGCACTGCCCGGCGCCGCCGAGGCGCGCGGCGTGGTCAGCGGCTTCGCCGGCATCGCCGACCGGAACGGCGCCCTGATCGGCAACGGCTTCACCACCACCGGCACCAACTTCGTGCCCGGCGCCGACGGCACCGACCCGCGCTACCCGCTGGTGGACGGGCGCGGCCCGCGCACCTCCGGCGAGGTGGCCCTGGACACCAAGACCGCCGAGAAGGGCGGCTTCAACGTCGGCGACACCGTCCGGGTGGCCGTCAACGGCCCGGTGATGGAGCTGAAGCTCACCGGCACGCTGCACGCCAACGACCCGCGGGTGCTCTCCGGCGGCTCGCTCGCCGCCTTCGACACCGCGACCGCCCAGCAGCTCTACCTGGCCCCCGGCCGGTTCGCCGAGATCGACGTCAAGGGCAAGCCCGGCGCGGACGACAGCGCGCTGCTCGCCGCCGTGCGGCAGACCGTCCCGCAGGGCAATGACTCGATCGAGGCGAAGACCGGCCGTGAACTGGCCGACGAGCAGGACCGGATGATCGCCGAGGGCACCAAGGGCCTGGGCAGGGCACTGCTGGTGTTCGCCGCCATCTCGCTGTTCGTCGGCATCTTCATCATCGCCAACACCTTCACCATGCTGGTCGCCCAGCGCACCAAGGAACTCGCGCTGCTGCGCGCCGTCGGTGCCAGCCGCAAGCAGGTCACCCGGTCCGTGCTGATCGAGGCGCTGCTGGTGGGCCTGGTCTCCTCGCTGGCCGGCCTGCTCGCCGGCATCGGCATCGCCGCGGGCCTGCAGTCGCTGCTGAACGGCCCGCTGGACGCGGGTCTGCCGGACGGTCCGCTGGTGATCGGCCCGTCCACCGTGATCGCCTCGGTCGGCGTCGGGGTCGTGGTGACGGTGCTGGCCGCCTGGCTGCCGGCCCGCCGGGCCTCCCGGATCGCCCCGGTGGCCGCGATGAGCTCGGTCGAGCAGCCCGCCTCGCACAAGAGCCTGCGGGTGCGCAACGCGATCGGCCTCCTCTTCGCCGCGGTCGGCGTCGGCGGTCTGCTGGCCGGCTCCGCGGCCAAGGCGGTCGGTCTGGTCGGCCTCGGCGCGGGTGCGCTGATGATCGGCGTCTTCGTGCTGACCCCGCTGCTGTCCCGGCCGCTGATCACGCTGCTCGCCCCGGCCCTGCGCAGGCTGTACGGCACCCCGGGCAAGCTGGCCCAGGAGAACGCCGTCCGCAACCCGCGCCGCACCGCCGCCACCGCCTCGGCGCTGACCATCGGCGTCACCCTGATCACCGCGCTGACCGTGGTCGGCGCCTCGGTGAGCAAGGCCGTGGACGAGGCCACCGCGATCGACATGAAGGCCGACTACACGGTCGCCATGCAGAACTTCTCGACGCTCTCCCCCGAGGTCGCCACCCAGATCGCCAAGGCGCCCGGCGTCACCGCCATGAGCGTGATGCGCAGCGTGTCGGTCGAGACCGACGACGGCACCGAGTGGCTGACCGGCGTCGACGCCACGACGATCGACCAGCTGGCCACCGTCAAGGTCACGGACGGTTCGGCGGACGCCCTGAAGCAGGGCAAGCTGCTGATCAGCTCGGGCTCCGCGGAGCACAACGGCCTCAAGGTGGGCGACACCCTGGCCGTCACCTACCCCGACGGTGTGAAGGGCTCGCTGACGGTCGGCGGCGTGCTGGAGGCCAACACCGTGCTGGCCGGCATGATCGCCCCCGACGCCGTGGTCGGCCCGCACGCCTCGGCCGGCTCCGGTCTGACCAAGGTCCTCGTCAAGGGCGCCAACGGTGCCGACGCCGCGCTGAAGCAGGCGCTGCGGGACGCGACCGGCGGCAATCCGCTGATCGCGGTCAAGGGTGAGAAGGACATCAAGGCGGAGACCAGTCAGATGGTCACCGCCGTGCTGAACATGATGTACGGGCTGCTGGGCATGTCCGTGGTGATCGCGGTGCTCGGCGTGGTGAACACCATGGCGATGTCGGTGTTCGAGCGCCGGCGGGAGATCGGCATGCTGCGGGCGATCGGTCTGGACCGCCGCGGCATCGGCCGGATGGTCCGGCTGGAGTCGCTGATGATCGCGCTGTTCGGCGGCGTGGTCGGTGTGCTGCTCGGCATCGTGGTCGCCTGGGCGGGCAACCGCACGCTGGCGGACAGCATCAAGAACATCACGACCGTGGTGCCGCCGGTGCAGATCGTGGGCTTCCTGATCGGCGCCGCCCTGATCGGCCTGCTGGCCGCCGTCTGGCCGGCCCGCCGGGCGTCCCGCCTGGACATCCTGGGCGCGATCAAGGGCGCGTAGCCGACCGCGCGAAGCGCCGGAGCCCCGGCCGCAGCGGACTCGATTCACCCGAGTCCTGGCGGCCGGGGCTCCGGCGTACGGAGGGAACGTTTCCTCAGCAGCCGTTGAGGATGCCGGTGAGGGCGCTCTTCTCGGCGCTGTCGACGGTCAGGCCGTAGAAGTACTTCACCTGCACCCAGGCACGGGCGTAGGTGCACCGGTAGGACGCCTGGGGCAGCCAGTGGGCCGGGTCCTGGTCGCCCTTGGAACGGTTGGAGCTCGCGGAGACGGCGAGCAGCTGGGGGCGGGTGAGGTCGTTGGCGAAGGCCTTGCGCTGGTCCGTCGTCCAGGCCCAGGCGCCGGAGCGCCAGGCCTCGGCGAGCGGCACCAGGTGGTCGATGTCGAAGGAGGAGGCGTTGGAGGTGGTGGCGTTGTCGTACACCGAGACCCAGCTGCCGCTGACGGCGGCACAGCTGGCGTTGGTCACCACGCCGGAGCCGTCGCGCTTGAGGACCGTCTCACGGGTGTCGCAGGTACCGGAGATGGTGATCCAGTGCGGGAACAGCGCACGGTCGTAGCTGTCGGCGTGCGACTCCGCGATGGCCGCCATGGAGGCCAGGTAGGTACGGGCGGTGGCGGCCGAGACGGGGCTCGGGAGGGCGGCCTGGGCGCTGCCGGCGCCGGCCAGCAGCGTGGCGGCGAGCAGCAGCAGGGCGCCGACGGCGGCCACCAGGGCACGGTGGAGCGGACGTATCGCAGGCATGCGGGGACTCCAGAATCGGTGAGGGCAGGCGGAAGCCCCCGGGCGGAGCGGCCCGGGCTGGCAACCAGCATGACGCTCGCCGGTTTACGCGGGTAGACCCTGGAGGTGAACTTTTGACCGGCCCTCAGTTCCGGTCCGGCCCCACGGCGCCGCGAACACCACGCCCCGGCTGGGCGGTTGGCGCGAGCCGGTGGTGAACCCCGCTCCGGAAAGCGGCAGTTGGGCGACCGCCGGGGTGGCCGGCACGGCCTCGGCCGGGTCACGCCTCCGGGGCGGCGATCCGCCGTGAACGCCCCCTCCCCCTGGGCCGGTTGTCGGTGGCACGTGCGACGATGTTCCGATACGGAGCAATGGGGAACGACAGGGGGTCCGGTATGGAGACGAGCAGGATCACGGGCGACGGCCCGGACGGGCACCAGCACACGATGCGGATCACCCACGGCGGGAACAACCAGCGGTACGTGGTCTGCGACAGCTGCGGCTACCGCAAGCGCGCCGGGACGTTCGCGCGGGCCAAGGCGGAGCAGCACCTGTCCGAGTCGCACGGCGCGGGCGACTTCCAGCAGGAGATCCGGGCCTGGCCGATCGTCCTCGGCGTCATCGGTTTCATCGTCTTCCTGGTGGTGATGGCGAGTTACCGCAACGGCCGGTAGCGGGCACCTGCCGCCGAACGCGAACCGCCCCGCCCGGCGGGTGGCCGGGCGGGGCGGGAGGCTGGTCCTGGGGTGCGGGCCGGTCAGGCGGCCGGCCTGGCGGAGCCGGCGCCCGGGGTGACGGGCTTGGCCGGCTTGCCGCCGAAGACGCCGAGGAAGATCGCCAGCGTCGGGACGAGGTAGAGCGCCCAGACCACGAGCTGGAGCACCGTCGGGTCCGGCTGGAAGTTGAACACGCCCTTCAGCAGGGTGCCGTACCAGCTGTCCTTGGGGATGGTGCTGCTGATGTCGAAGGCCACGTTGTGCAGGCCGCCGAGCCAGCCGGCCTCCTGCAGGTCGTGCACGCCGTACGCGAGCACGCCGGCCGCGACGACGACCAGCATGGCGCCGGTCCAGGTGAAGAACTTCGCCAGGTTGATCTTCAGCGCGCCGCGGTAGAACAGCCAGCCGAGCACCACCGAGGTGAGCAGGCCCAGCGCCGCACCGATGATCGGGTTGTAGCCGTCGTTGGTGGCCTGCACCGCCGACCAGATGAACAGCGCCGTCTCCAGACCCTCGCGGCCGACCGCCAGGAAGGAGGTGACCACCAGCGCGACCGTACCCATGGCGAGGGCCGCGTCGAGCTTGCCGTGCAGCTCGGTCTTCAGATGGCGGGCGGTGCGGCGCATCCAGAACACCATCCAGGTGACCAGGCCGACGGCGATGATCGACAGCGAACCGCCGAGCGCCTCCTGGGCCTCGAAGGTCAGCTGGGTCGAGCCGTACTGCAGCACGGCGCCGAACACCATGCTGAGGACGACCGCGGCTGCGATGCCCGCCCAGACCGGCGGAAGCTTGTCCCGGCGGCCGGTCTTGACCAGATAGGCGATCAGAATGCAGACGACGAGACTGGCTTCGAGGCCCTCGCGCAGGCCGATCAGGTAGTTGCCGAACACGCTGGCTCCTGGGGGGTGAAGAGGTGGTACGTACGGGTCGGGCGGGGATCAGCCGAAGAGGGCCTGGCCCCACCACTCACCGGGCTTGCGGACGCCCGCCGGGCAGGCGAAGTGGGCGGAGCCGACGTGCTGGATGTACTCGTTGAGCTTGTCGCTGGCGGCGAGCCGCTGCTGGAGCGGGACGAACGCCTTGCGGCTGTCGCGCTGGTAGGCGAGGAAGAACAGGCCGGCGTCCAGGCGGCCGAGGCCGTCGGTGCCGTCGGTGAAGGAGAAACCGCGGCGCAGGATCATCAGGCCGTTGTTGGCGTCCGGGTGGGCCAGGGCCACGTGCGAGTCGGCCGGCATCGCCTTGAGGTCCGGCGCGTCGTGCTCCTTGGCCTTGCCGTACGGCGCGCCCTCGCCCTTGGTCCGGCCGAAGACGTCCTCCTGCTCCTTGAGGGAGGTGCGGTCCCAGGTCTCGACGTGCATCCGGATCCGCCGGGCGACCAGGTACGAGCCGCCGGTCATCCACTCCGGACCGTCCCCCGGGCCGGCCCAGACGTGCTCGGCGAGCCGGGCGGTGTCGGTGCCCGCGATGTTGTGGGTGCCGTCCTTGAAGCCGAGCAGGTTGCGCGGGGTCTGGGCGTCCGGGGTGGTGGAGGAGGTCTTGCCGAAGCCGAGCTGCGACCAGCGGATGTTGACCGTGCCCATCCCGATCCGGGCCAGGTTGCGGATCGCGTGCACGGCGACCTGCGGGTCGTCGGCGCAGGCCTGGACGCAGAGGTCGCCGCCGCTGCGCTGCGGATCGAGCTTGTCGCCCTTGAAGTTCGGCAGGTCGATCAGGGCCTCGGGGCGCTTGGCCCGCAGGCCGAAGCGGTCCACACCGTCCTTCTCGAACAGGGTGGGACCGAAGCCTATGGTGAGGGTGAGCCGGGAGGCTGGCAGGCCGAGGGCCTCGCCGGTGTCGTCCGGCGGCGCCTCGGGCAGACCGCTGACGGCGCCGGTACCGACGTCACGGCCGCCGGTCATCGCGGCGGCGGCCTTGGTCCACTCCTTGAGCATCTTCACCAGCGAGTCGCGGGTGGCCGTGGCGGAGACGTCGAAGGCGGCGAAGTGCAGCCGGTCCTGGACCGGCGTGGAGATGCCCGACTGGTGCTCGCCGTAGAACGGGATGTCCCCGCCCGCGGCGGCCTGCGCCGGGGCGTCGTCGTCCTGGCGGGTCGCGGCGGCGACCGAGCCCACCCCGGCCGCGCCGAGGGCCACCCCGGCGCCGGCCCAGCCGATGACGGCACGGCGGCTGATCGGGCTGCGGGCGGCGTCGCGCTGCGCACTGGTGGTGGCGGTGGCGTCGGTACCGGCCGGCGTCCCGTTCTGCTGCTCGTTCTCGACGTCCATCGGCGGGCGGGCCCTTCTCTGTGCTGACTCACGGATGCCGTGGCGGCCGCTGGGGCCGCCACGGCGGTGTGACGAGGTGGTACTTGTGACGAGGTGGTACCGGCGGCTCTGGCGAGCCGGCTGACGGGTGCGCGTTACTTGACGACCACGGCGGCGGCCAGCTTCGACAGCGGCTCGCCCAGCGAGTTCACCGCGTCGGAGAAGGTCTTGCGCTCGGCCTCGGTGACCTTGTCGTAGGAGGTGTAGGTGCCGTCGGCCTGCTTGTACCTGGCGAGCAGCGCCTGGATCGATTCGAACTCGGCGTCCAGGGTCTTCGCCAGCTCGGCGTCCTTCTCCGCGGCGACCGGCTTCAGCAGTTCGTAGGCCTTCTCCGCGCCCTCGACGTTGGCGGCGAAGTCGGCCAGGTCGGTGTGGCTGTAGCGGTCCTCCTCGCCGGTGATCTTGTTGGTGGCGACCTCGTCCAGCAGCTCCTTGGCACCGTTGGCCATGCTGGTCGCGGTGATCTCGGCCTCGGGGATCTTCTTCTGCCAGTCCTTCAGGTCGTTGACCAGCTGGTCGGCGAGCGTCTTCTCCTCGTCGCCGATCTTCGCATCGGCCCAGAGCGACTTCTCCAGCTTGTGCCAGCCGGTCCACTGCTGGCCGGGCTCCAGCTTGTCCTCGCGGGTGTCGGTCTTCGGGTCGACGTCCCCGAAGCTCTCGGCGACCGGCTCGGTGCGCTCCCAGCCGGTGCGCGACGGCGCGTACAGCGACTTGGCCTTCTCCAGGTCGCCGGCCTTGATCGCGGCGGCGAAGGCCTCGACGGCCGGGATGGTGGCGTCGGCCTGCTCCTGGGCGTACGTGCGGTAGGCGGCGACGGCGGAGACCAGGCGCGGGTCGGCCGAGGCGGCGGCGGTGGCGCCGTCCCCGGTGACGGTGATCTTCTGGCGGATGCCGTCGCCGACCATGCCCGGCTTGCAGGCGACCTCGTACGAACCGGCCTTGATCTCGGCGTTGATCGTCGCCTTGGTGCCGGGGCCGATGTTCTCGCGCTCCGTGATGATCTTGTCGCCGTCGCCGTAGACGTAGACCTCGGTGGTCTTCGAGCCCTTGTTGGTGATGTCGATCACGACGTGGCCGGCCGGGAAGGTCGTCTTGGAGACCTCGCAGGCGGAGTCGGTGGCGTTCACCTTGACGGCGTCGGAGGATGCCTTGTCGTCCTTCTTCTGCGAGCAGCCGGCCAGAGCGGCGGTTGCCACAGCGAGGGTGAGCAGCGTGGCTGCGGTGGAACGACGGGCGGACATGAAGGCTCCAACGGGAAGGGCAGGCGGTACCGGGGCAGGGCTGAGCGTGGGTAATGGCACCGGAGCCACCGGTGCCCCCACCCACTTAGCTAAGGCATACCTTAGGGATATCTTTTTTGGCCGTCTACACCGGCCCCCACCTGCGACGCACCACGGTCCGCCGCAGGCCCCGCCTCCCCTTGCGCCGAGCGGGTCGTCAGCCTACCGACCACCACCGGCCCGGAACCCCCGGAGGACCAGAACCGGTCACCGGGCGACGAGCCTCACCGGAGCGGGGTGCGCCGGGTGGCCGCGCGGGCGGTCCAGCGGCCCTCGTGCCGGCTGATCCGGATCGGGTGGCCGAAGCAGGCGCTGATCAGCTCGGTGGTCATCACCTCGTCGACCGGACCGGCGGCGACGCACTCGCCGCCGCGCAGCAGCAGCGCGTGCGTGGTGCTCTCCGGCAGCTCCTCCAGGTGGTGCGTGACCAGCACGCTGGCCAGCTCGGGGTGCTGGTGGCGCAACAGGTCGAGGCTGTCGAGCAGTTGCTCGCGGGCGGTCAGGTCCAGCCCGGTGGCGGGCTCGTCGAGCAGCAGCAGGCGGGGGCTGGGCATCAGGGCGCGGGCGATCAGGGCCCGGCCGCGCTCGCCCTGGGAGAGGGTGGTCCAGGGGGACTCGGCGATCGCGGTCATACCGAGGGTCTCGATCAGCTGCTCGACCCGGTCCAGGGCCTCGGGTCCGGGCTTGCGGTGCAGGTCCGGCTCGATGCTGTTGGTGAGGCCGGTGAGCACCACCTCGCGCACGGTCAGCGGCGAGCGCAGCGGGTGGCGCGGGTTGACGTGCCCGAGGTGGGCACGCAGGTCGCGGATGTCCACCCGGCCGAGCCGGCGGCCGAGCACGTCCACCTCGCCCCGGGTCGGGTGCGAGACCGCGCCGAGCAGACCGAGCAGGGTGGACTTGCCGGCGCCGTTGGCACCGAGCAGGGCCCAGTGCTCGCCCGGCTGGATGGCGAGGGTGATCCCGCGCAGCAGGTGGCGTCCGTCGCGGACGACGTCCACGTCCTTGGTACGCAGCAGTGGACCGTCGGGCAGGGGGGTGGACGTGCTCATGGGTGACGGGCCTCCGGTGGCTGGCTCCTGGCAGGGTGCGGGCGCGGCGCCGCACCGGGCGGGCAGGCGCCGACCGTCCACCTGCACGGTACAACCGTCGGCGCGGCGACGGCCGGGGGCGTCCGAGGTGTGGACGGGGCGCCCGGGTGCAGAACCCGGGCGGCGCTTGCCGGTTGGCGACTGGATCGGGCCAGGACCCGCGCCGGCTCCCCCCGGCGCGGGGTGCCCGACGGCGGACCGGGGGCGGCTCAGAGCCGGATGAGCCCGGCCTCCGTCGGGCGGAATCCGCAGGCGTCCAGGTAGAACGGGCGCAGGTGCTCCTCGAAGTCCACGTGGAGCCAGTCGCAGCCGGCCGCCCGGGCCCCCTCGGCGGCGGCGGCCACCAGCCGCGCGCCGACGCCCGAGCGCCGCACCGCCGCCGCGACCGCGGTGTCCAGGACGAACGCGTGCCCGCCGCCGTCCCAGGCCACGTTGACGAAGCCCGCCAGCGCGCGGTCGCCGGCCCGCCGGGCGCAGACCCAGCCGAGGCTGTGCCGCTCCAGCCGGGCCCGCCACCCGGACGGGACGACGGGGTGGCCGAAGGCCTCGGCATGCAGCGCGCCGACCTCGTCGTCATCGAAGGCGCCGCGCCACAGGTATGTGATCGTCACCGCGCGATCGTAGAACAGAGCCTCACCTTTGATCAGATTTGATCAGTACAGGACACGAATTGGTCAAGATCCGACCCTACCCCTAGCTCAATCTGACTGCCCACCGTCAATCTCAGTCGCAGCTCCTTCCCTGCAGCTACCCCGACTGGAGTCAGAGTGAGCCCCACCTCCTCTCGCCGCCGCTACCTCGCGGCCGCGGCCGTAGCGGCCACCGCCGCCCTCGTCGCCACCACCGTCCAGGCCGGCTCGGCCGCCGCCGCCCCCACCGACCGGGCCGCGGCGATCGACCGGGCCCGGGCCAACGTCGCCCACAACGCAGGGGTGTTCGGCTTCGGCGACGGCCAGGCCCTCGTGGTCAAGGACGTCGTCCTCGACGCCGACGGCACCCAGCACGTCCGCTTCGACCGCACCTTCCAGGGACTGCCCGTCGTCGGCGGCGACCTGGTGGTGCACCAGGACGCGCGCGGCCGGCTCAAGGACTCCTCCCACGCCGCCGCCCACGATGCCGCCGTGACGTCCACCGTCCCCAGCGTCCCCGCGCAGGCCACCGCCGGCCGCGCGCTCCAGGCCGCCCCCGGCGTCGTCAACGCGACCAGCACCCCTGAGCTGGTCGTCTGGGCCGCCGACGGCACGCCCCGGCTGGCCTGGCGCACCACCGTCAAGGGCGCCGGCGAGCACGGCGAGCCCACCGGGCGGGTCGTCGTCACCGACGCCACCACCGGCGAGCAGATCGAGGCCTACGACTCCGAGCACCGGGCCAGTGGCACCGGCCACTCCGAGTACACCGGCGACATCACCATCGACACCACCCAGAAGTCCGGCGGCTACACCCTGACCGACCCGGTGCGCGGACACATCACCAAGGACGCCAAGAACGTCTCGGCCAACCTGCTCACCGCGAGCTCCGGAACGGCGTTCACCAGCACCACCAACGTCTGGGGCGACGGCAGGAAGTTCTCCACCAACCGCGCCACCGCCGCCGTCGACGCCCACGCCAACACCGCCTGGACGTACGACTACTACAAGAACACCTTCGGCCGGAACGGCATCAAGAACGACGGCAAGGGCGCCACCGTCTTCGTGCACGTCGGCACCAACTGGGACAACGCCCAGTGGTCCGACGACTGCTTCTGCATGATGACCGGCGACGGCGACGGCACCACCGACCCCGAGCAGGTCGACCTCGACACCATGGGCCACGAGATGACCCACGGCGTCACCAGCGCCACCGCCAACCTCCGCTACAGCGGCGAGTCCGGCGGCCTCAACGAGGCCACCAGCGACATCCTCGGCACCATGGTCGAGTGGTACGCCAACAACCCGATCGACACCCCGGACTACCTCTTCAGCGACCAGTCCACCCCGCCGTGGCTGCGCCGCTTCGACAAGCCCTCGCTCGACGGCCGGTCCGCCGACTGCTGGACCAGCAAGGTCGGGCAGCTCGACGTCCACAACTCCTCCGGCGTCGGCAACCACTGGTTCTACCTCGCCAGCGAGGGCAGCGGCACCAGGACCATCAACGGCTACACCTACAACAGCCCCACCTGCAACGGCTCCACGGTGGCCGGCATCGGCAACCAGAAGGTCGCCAGGATCTGGTACCGCGCCCTGACCGTCTACATGACGTCCACCACCAACTACAAGGGCGCCCGCACCGCGACCCTCAGCGCGGCCAAGGACCTCTACGGCCTCAACAGCACCGAGTACAAGGCGGTCGCCGCCGCCTGGAGCGCCGTCTCGGTCGGCTGAGCCGTCCCGTGAGTCCTGCGAGCGGCCCGTCGCCCCGGCGGCGGGCCGCTCACGTCACGGCCGCTGTCAGGACGTGAACCCGATGTGCACATGGTCGTGGTGGGTGTCGTCGGTGAAGAACTGGTTGCCGGCACCGCCCGACAGCGCGATCGGACCGCCCACGTTGTAGGAGCCGGCCGCCGCCGCGTCCCGCATGAAGGACTCGATCAGCTGACGCGGGGTCGCCGGATCGACCACCGCCCGGCCGTCGATCCGCCAGACGTCGAAGGCCCGCCCGCGCGGGTGGTCACTGGGCCGGGTGGTGCCGAACACGTCCAGCGGGTGGCCGGACCGCACCACGCTGACGTACAGCTGGTAGCCGCCCGCCAGCTGGAGCATCGCCCGCGGCACGCTGTCGTGCACGGTGCCGCTGCGCAGGTCGGCGGCGGCCTCGGGCGGCAGCTGGATCCTCGGCTGGGCCAGCACCTGGCCGACGGCGGGCGAGGGCGCGGCGGCGGGGGCCCCCGGATCGCCCGGGAGCAGGTCGGTGACGGTCCAGCGGGGCTGTGCGCGGCTCAGCCGGACGTCGACGCTGGTCCCGCCCTCCACGACGGAGCCGTCCGGCCCTCGGGTCCACTGCCGGCAGACCACCAGCACGCTCGCAGAACCGGCGAGGATGCCGCCGTACTGGGCGACGATCACCTCCAGCGCGGCCTCGTCGGCCGCCGGGGCGAGCGGGCCGGCCTGGTCCACCAGGCCAGGGGGCAGCCCCAGCGCCGCCACCCGTGCCTTCGCCGCGTCCGCCCCCTGGCCGCCGGCCGGCCAGGAGCCGATGGCGGTGACCAGTTCGACGGCCCGGCGCTTGACGTCCGGCTGCACGTCGGACGGGCCGGGCTGCCAGGGCTGCGGCCGGGGCAGTGCGGTGGGGGTACCGGTCGGGGCCGAGGGCGCGGCCGTCGCCTCCGGGGTGGTGCCGGCCGGACCGGTCTGCCCTGGCTGTCCTGGTTGCCCTGACTGCGCCGGTTGCCCGGCCGAACTCGCCGTTGCTGTCTCCCGCCTGACGCCACTACTCGAACAGCCGGCCGAGCCGAGCAGCACGGCGGAGGCGCCCGCCAGCAGCAGTCCCCGGCGGCCCGGCAGTCCGCCGCCCGCCCCGCGCACCCCGTCTCGGCTCGTCACGCGGCCAGTATGCGGGGGCCGTTGCCCCGGACGGCGCACCTTCCGGCGTGTCAGCCCAGTCGGCGGATCGGCGCGCCGGCCAGGAACGCCGCGATGGACTCGACCGCCTGACCGTAGTACGTCCGGTAGTTGTCCCGCGAGACATAGCCGAGGTGCGGGGTCGCCAGCAGGCGCGGGGCGGTGCGCAGCGGGTGGTCGGCGGGGAGCGGCTCGATGTCGAAGACGTCCACGGCCGCGCCCGCGATCCGGCCCTCGGTGAGGGCGGCGAGCAGGGCGTCCTGGTCGACGATGACCGCGCGGGAGGTGTTGACCAGATAGGCCTCGGACTTCATCAGGGCGAGTTCGGCCGCGCCGACCAGGCCCCGGGTGCGCTCGCCCAGGGCGAGGTGCACGGAGACGAAGTCGCTGCCGCCGAACAACTCCTCCTTGGACGCGGCCTTGAGCACACCGACCTCGGCGGCCCGTTCGCCGGTGAGGTTCTGGCTCCAGGCGACCACCTCCATGCCGAAGGCGAGGCCGACCCGGGCGACCAGGCTGCCGATCTTCCCGAGGCCGAGCAGCCCCAGCTGCCGCCCGGCCAGGTCGGCGCCGACGGTGCTCTGCCAGGGGCCGCCGGCGCGCAGCGCCGTGCTCTCCGGCACGATGCCCCGGGCGAGGCCGAGCAGCAGCGCCCAGGTCAGCTCCACCGGCGGGGTCGCGGAGCTGGCGGTGCCGCAGACCGTCACCCCGTGCTCGCGGGCGGCCGCGTGGTCGATCACCGAGTTCCGCATGCCCGAGGCGACGAGCAGCCTGAGCCGGGGCAGCCTGGCGAACAGCGAGGCGGGGAACGCCACCCGCTCGCGCAGGGTGACGATGATGTCGAAGTCGGCGACGGCCTCGGCCAGTTCGTCCTCCGAGCCGAAGTGCTCACGGAAGGCGGTCACCGCCACCCGGTCGGCGACCGGTGACCAGTCGACGATGCTCGTGGCGACACCCTGGAAGTCGTCGAGAACGGCGCAGCGAAGTTTCATGCCCGCACTCTCGCAGACGGCCCCGGCCGCCGGCCCGGCCGGGGCGCACACGGAGACGGTGGCCCCGCTACTCCGGCTTGCCGAGGTGCCAGGCGACCACGTCGAGGACACGCAGCGGTGACACGTCGGCCGGGGCGGCCGCCGCGAGCACCGCCCACTGCCCGGCCTGGCGGTCGAGGTCGTGGGCCATGGCCTCGGCCAGCCGACAGAAGAACTCGGCCCAGCCGCGCCCGGTTTCGGGCTTGATCGGGAACTCCTCGGCGGCGCCGCAGTAGCAGGCGTAGACCTGGGTGTCGTAGAGCGGGAGGAACAGCGGGCGCTTGCGGTGCAGGATCTTCATCAGGATCGTGCCCTGGACTCCGCGCACCCCTGCGGCCCGGTCCAGCACGCCGACCAGTGGTTCGATCAGCTCGCGGTGGGCGCCCCGGGCCACCGCCTCCTGGAGGGTGAGGTCCCGGGGGATGCGGGCCAGGGCCGCCTCCAGCTCCGGGCGGACGGCCCGCAGGTTGAAGACGGCCGCGATGCTCGGCGCCACATTGAGGAGCAGCGGGGCGAGCAGGTCGCCGTCGTTGAGTCCGTCCGGCCCGCTGCCGGTGTCCATCCGGTCGTACACGGGGTAGGCGAAGGGCTTGCCGCCCTTGGCGGCGGCGGTGGTGTTCGCCTGCTCGTCGAAGTAGGCGCGGACCCACTTGGCGGCCTCGGCCACGGATATCCGGTGGCCGCCCACGCTGATGCTCTGGTTCATGACGGCGAATCGTAGGGCGTGTCCGACAATTCCCGCCAGGCGCGCGGCGCGGGGAATCGTTCCAGTCGATTCCGGTGTCCGGCACGGGTGTTCCACTTCATGTCCGAACAGCTCAGGGCCCGTTCTCCCCCGGCCGGCCGGCGCCGCCGGCGGTGCCCGGCACCGCCCGCCGGACTCGGCCCCGTGACTCAGCCGCCGGACTCAGCCGTCGGAGACCGCGCTGCCGGCCAGCGGCTCGCGCCCGTCCTCGGGGACGGCGCCGACCGCCTCCGCCGAGAGATCCCGGTCCCGCAGCCGCAGCGCGAGGACGCAGCCGACGGCCAGGACGGCGAGCATCCCGGTCAGCGTCACCGTCAGCCCCCGGGCGTCGGCCAGCATCCCGAACAGCGGAGAGAGCAGCCCGCCCACCGACATCGCCAGCCCCAGCGTCACCCCGCTCGCCGTACCGGGCCGGTTCGGCAGATAGTCCTGGGCCAGCGTCACCTGCGGCGCGAACGGCAGGAACATCGCCAGCCCGAACAGCAGCGCGCACACCAGCGCCACCCCCGCACCGGGCGCCAGGATCAGCGCGCCCAGCGCGGGCAGCGCCGCCAGGTACCCGATCCGCACCGGCACCAGCCGCCCCCACCGGTCACCCAGCCAGCCGCCCAGGAGGGTGCCGACCGCGCCCGCCGCGGTGAAGGCGGTGAGCGCCAGCGCCGCGACCGCGCCCGAGCCGCCCAGGTCGCGGCTGATGTAGAGGGAGAGGAAGGACGTCGTCGTCACATACGGCACCGACCAGCCGACGGTGGTGGCGGCGAGCCGCCCGAACGCCCGCCAGTCGTCCCGGTGCACCGCCTGCCGTCCCCCGGCCCCGCTGGCCCGCACCAGCGGCCGGGCGGGCTCGTACCCGCGCAGCCGCATCCACGGGCCGCTGAGCGCCCAGAGCGCCGCCATCACCGCGGCGGGCGTCGCGAGCAGCCACGCGCCCGACAGCCCGGTGGCCCCCACGACCAGCGTGACCAGCGGCGGCGCCAGCGACCCGCCCACCGTGCCGCCCACCGAGAACCAGCTCATCGCCTGCTGCGAACTGCCGCCCGCCGCACGGGCCGCGCTGGTCGCCGGCGGGTGGTACGCCGCCACCCCGATGCCGGAGAGCGCCACCGCGAGCCAGGTCAGCGGATAGCTGCCGCTCACCCCCGCGAGCGCGATCCCGGCCGCCGCGACCAGGAAGCCCGCCGGGATCAGCCACCCCCGGTACCGCTGGTCGGCGACCACGCCGAACACCGGCTGCACCACGCTCGACAGCCCGGTGGCCGCCAGGGTGATACCGGTGGTGGCGGCGTAGCTGTAGTGACGCTCGGAGGCGAGGTACGGCAGGAGTGCCGGGACGAAACCCTGGTAGAGGTCGTTCACGGCATGGGTCGAGGTCAGGAACCCCAGTTGGCCCTTCTTCACGGGCGTGCCCTTCTCTGGCGCTTGGGTCTGGTGTCTTGGGTCCGGGTCCGGGTCCGGGAATTGCCCCCGGGCCTTGGCTCTCCGGCCGGGGAGCGTGGTCATGAGCCGTGGATCGCAGGTCGTGGTCACGGGGCATGAGTCACCGGTCATGGGTCACCGGTCATGGCCGGATCCGTCGGCGCCGCACCGGGGCACACCTGTCCGCTTGTCTGACATGTGTGACCCCAGGCCCGCGCTCAACGGTTCCACCGGCACCCTAAGGGCTACCTAACTCCTCAGACAACCTGATGGATCGCACGCGCGCGACGGGCTCCCGTGCCGGGTGGCACGGGAGCCCGTCGCACAGGGGGTCGGACGATCGGCGGATCAGCTCCGGCCGAGGGCCCGGGCGTCGGCCGCGATCAGCTGCGCCCGGTCGGCCGGAACGGTCCGGCCGGCCTGGTTCTCGGCCCAGTTCGCCAGCGGCTGGTACTGGCCCTGACCGAGCATCACGGTCAGCGTGGCCACCGCGTTGCGGTCCGCGCCCGAGGTGAGGATCAGCGAGGCCAGGCCGGTCGGCGTGGCGGCGACGGTGAACTCCGCGGTGGCCTGGGCGCTGCCGCCGGGGCCGGTGGCCTCGGCGCGCAGGGTGTGCTTGCCCAGGGCCAGGGTGGCGGTGTCCAGCGGGGCGCCCGCCGGGATCTCCTTGCCGTCCAGGGTCAGCCGGACCGTCTCCGCACCGGTCGCCTGCACGGCGGTGACCGGCTGCTGGGCACGGTCCAGAGTGGCACCGGCCACCGGCGAGGTGATCTCCACCTTCGGCGCGGCCGGCGGCGCCACGGCGCCGCCCTGCAGCCAGGCGGAGTTCCAACCGGACAGCTCGGCCGGGCGGTTGGTGATGACGCCGTCCACCCCGGCGGCCTCCAGCGCCTTCCAGCGGGCGGCCGCGTCGACCGTCCAGACGTTCACCGCGACCCCGGCGGCGTGCAGGTCCTTCACCACGCCGGCGCGCGCCGACAGACCGCCGTCCGACGGGTTGTAGGCGGCCAGCCCCAGCTCCCTGGAGATCGCCACCGGGTCGGCGTCCAGGTCACCGCGGAGCAGACCGAGCGGCAGCTCCGGTGCCAGCTCGCGGGTGTAGCGCAGCGCGTCCACCTCGAAGCTCTGGACGAAGACACGGCCGGTCATGCCGTGGTCGCGCACCTCCTTGACGATCCGGGCCACCTCGTCGCGGCTGTGCTGGCCCTTGATCTCCAGCAGCAGGTTGCCGCCACGGGTGCGCAGGTCGTCGAGCTGGGCGGCCAGGGTCGGGACCCGGGTGCCCGTGTACGCCGGACCGAACCAGGAGCCCGCGTCCAGCGCGTCGATCTGCGCGGCCGTCAGATCGCGGATCCGGCCCTTGCCGTTGGTGGTGCGGTCGACGGTGTCGTCGTGCAGCACGTACGGCACGCCGTCCTTGCTGGGCTGGACGTCGTTCTCGATCCACTCCGCGCCGCCGCGCCGGGCGATCTCGTCCGAGACCAGGGTGTTCTCCGGGGCGGCCGAGGAGGCGCCGCGGTGGGCGAACACCGTCAGCGGCGAGCCCGCCGGGCGTATCCAGGCGCCGGGCGCGAGCGCGGTGACCCTGATGTCGTCGAACGACACCTTCGCGCCGTTCACCACCAGCGCCTGGCCGCCGTCCGCGCTGCGGGCGACCTGGGTGGTGCGCAGCACCTCCTTGCCCTCGAAGATCCAGCGGGCGCTGGTGCCGTGCACCTCGACGGCGATCCGCACATCGCGGCCGGTGCCCGCGGCGGACGGGGCGGAGCCGGTGTTGGTGACGTTCCAGGCGTTGCCGGTGCTCCGCTGCGCGAACTCCAGGCCGTTGGCGGCCGTGGTGCCGGTGCGCATGGTGGCGATCGACCAGGGGGTCGAGCCGCTCGCCGGGACGTCCAGGCCGAGCGCCGTCCAGCGGGCGGTGTCCTGGACGCTCTCGAAGCGGGCGGTGGCCTCGAAGCGGAAGTCGTCCAGGTGGCGGCCGAAGGTGATCCGGCTCTGCTGGCCGGAGTTGGCGGAGCTGCCGACCAGTCGGCCGTTCTCCACCTTCCAGTCACCCTCGACGGCGTTCCAGCCGGCCGGGAGGCCGGAGCCGGAGAAGTCCTCGGAGACGACGACCTCGCCGGGGGCCTGCGCGGCCGCCGCGGTCGTCGCGGACACCGCGGCCGGCGCACTCAGCGCGACGGTGGTGAGGCCGAGGGCGGCGACCGCGGCCACGGCGGCGACCAGGGCGGAGGTCCGACGGGCCGTCCGGCCGGTGGCCCGGCGGACGGGCTGGCGCCCGAGGTGGACCGGGGGGAGCTCGGCGTGCGCGCCGACGGGGCTGGGGTGGTGACTCTGTGTCATGCCCGCACGCTAGGGATGGCGATCGAACCGGAAGCCACGGCTCCGAAAACCGTCCATGACCATTGGGGGTGCGATTCGCGTCGATGGCGAATTCCTTGCGGTATCTGGCCGGTTCGCTTCCATACGGCACCGGGCGCGAGCCTCGCGGACGAGGACGCGGCCGCCGGGCCGTCCGGTTGCCGGCCCGGGCCGCGGGAACTCAGCGCGACGCCGACGGATCGGCCCGCCGCACCCCGCTCGCCCCGCTCGCCCGCTGGAACGCGAGCATGCTCCACCGCACACCGGCCCGGCCGTGCAGGTCCCCGCGCTCCGCACGGTGCAGCAGCTCCAGCCCGCGGGCCCGGGCCAGCGCCACCGTCTCGTCCGCCGGGACGTCGAACATCCGGCGTCCGGCCGGAACGGGCCCGTGCCGCAGGGAAAGCAGGACGCGCCCGGCCGGAGCGAGCAGCCCGGCGATCGCGTCCATCGCCAACGGCCGCTCCCGGTCGGCCAGATGCATCCAGACGGCGGTCAGCAGGATCAGGTCGAAGCGCTCGCGCCCGCCGCCGAGGACGGGCAGCGAGGGCAGCGCGTCGTCCACCCAGCGGATGCCGCGTCCGGCGTGGAGGCGGTGGCCGATACCGCGCAGTTCCGCCGTGGGTTCGGCGGCGACGACCCGGTGGCCGAGCCCGGCGAGCGCGGCCGCGTCCCGCCCGGTGCCGGCACCGATGTCCAGAACGGCGCTCGGCGGCTCGGGGACGAGGTGCAGCACCTCTCGGTGGACCTCGGCGAACGTCACGCTCTCGTACTGCACGGCGAGCCGCTCGGCCTCCTCCCCGTAACCGGCGGTGCTCGCGAGCTGGTTCACGGTTCCTCCGGGGCGTGGTACGGGCGGTCGGGACGATTCTCCCCCAGGTGACCGCCGGTCCGGGTCGCCCGGAAGGAGGACCCGGTCGCAGGTGGGCAAGCGCCCGCCGAAGGGCCCGCGCCGCCGGCGCCCGGCCGGAGCGCTCAGGCCTCGCCGGGGTGCCAGGCGGGCCACTCCCAGGGACGGTCGGCCCAGTGGACCCGGACGGGGTCGTGCGCGTCGAGATCCGGGAAGAGCTGCCGGATCCGGGGCTCGAACTCCTCCGGCGCCAGGGGTTCCCAGCCGTGGCCCTCGAAGTACACCAGGCGGTAGCGGCTGTCGGTACGGAACTCGGCCACCTCGACCAGGGGCTTCGTCGTGCTGTTGGTTTCCATGTCCTCAGCATGTGGTCGGCTCCCGGGCTCCGCACCCGGGGTACGGCAGGCAGCGTACGGCCGACCGGGCGGGCCTCGGAGAACCCTCTTCCGGGTCATATCCCGACGGCGGAACGCTCGTTGAGCACTGCACACGGTTCGGTGGGGGGTTCGGCGGCAGGAGGACAAGACGATGAGCGGGCAACCGACGCACGCACAGCAATGGCAGTGGCCGCAACAGGCGTGGCAGCCCCCGCCGCTGGGGGCATCCGCGGTGCCGCCACCCACGCCGCGCCCGCCCGCACCGCCCCGGCGCTCGCGCCGGGTGTGGGGCGCGTCGGCCATCGGAACCCTCGCGGTGATGGCGACCGTGCTGGTGATGTGCGGACCGGGATCGGACGAGGAACTGTCCGGGGCGGTGCCGGTCCCGGAGGCCTCGCCCTCGCCGTCCGGGTCCGCGGCGCCCGCGCTGCTGCCGGTGTCGCCGCGGCTGGTGTCCGCCACACCGTCACCCTCGCCGGAGAACGCCCCGACCTCGCTCGGCGCCGGAACGGCCGACCTCGGGGCGGCACCGGCCGCCCCGGCGTCGAACGCCACGCCCTCCGGACCGGACCGCTCCGCGAGCGCCCGGCCGAAGCCGGGCCGGACGCCCCACCCGTCGCCGTCCCACGGCACCGGCGCCGCCGGTGCGTCCGCGCCCACCCCCGCGGCCTCGGCGGCCTCGGCGGCCCAGGCTGCCCCGGCGAACGGTGCGGGTGCCGGCAAGCCGGGCGGCGGCCAGGGCGCGGGTGCGGGCTCGGGGGCGGGCACGGTCTGCGACCAGGCGGAGCGCCTCGGCCGCTGGAAGCCCGGCTCGGAGCAGTCCCGGCTCTGCCACAGCGTCTACGGCTGAGCGCGGCGGCCACCGGCCGCGCGGGCCCGCCCGGGGCCGAGTGCCGACGGGTTCGGGGGCGCCCGCGACGCCCGTGGGGCCCGAACGGACGGCGGCCCGCCCCCGGGGTTCGGGGACGGGCCGCCGTCGGCCGGTCGGCGCGGCGCGGCTCGGCTCACCCGGCCGGCAGCAGCCCCCGGTCCAGCCGGGGCGCCAGCACCCGGGCCAGCGTGTCGGTGATGTGCCCGGTGTCGCGGTAGAGCACCACGCCCTCCAGCACCGCGGGGCAGTCCGGGCCGGTGCCCGGGCAGAGCAGCGGGCCGAGGTCCAGCACCCGGACCCGGTAGCGCTCGGCGAGTCCGCCGTCGATCAGCGGGTCACGCTCGAAGGCCGTCTCGCGCGGGAAGAAGCAGGCGTCGGAACGCCCGTCCGAGGCGGCGAGGCAGGTCGGGATGTCCTTGCCGGGCATCGGCGTGTCGCCCAGGTAGGCGAGTGGGGCGCCGGTGGCGGTGAGGCGGTCCAGGGTGCGGGTCCAGCCGGTGGCGCGCTCCTCCTGGCTGCCGTACCGGTTGAGGCCGGCCATCAGGATCAGCCGCGGCTTGGGCCCGGTGGCCAGCCGGGTGAAGGTGTTCTCGCGCCAGCGGTCGCACTCGTCGAAGGTGCGGCCGAGGACGTTGTTGCGCACGGTCAGGGTGGCCAGCGGGCAGCCGGGCTTGACCAGCACCTCCAGCGCCCAGTGCCGCTGCTCGGCCAGGGCGAGCGCGCCCGAGATCCACTGGCCCGCGTGCGAGTCGCCGATCAGGACGATCCGGTCCGGGCTGTCCTCGGTGCCGAACAGGCAGCGCGGGCTGCTGTCGGCGCCGAGCGCGATCTCGCAGCCCCTGCCGGGCGGGAAGTCCTCCCGGGCCCGGGCCAGCGAGGGCGTCAGGCTGAGCACCCGGACGCCGGGGGCGAGCAGGTCGGGGCCCTCCACCGCACCGGCCGGGGCGACGGTGGACGCCTCGGCCGTGCCCAGGGCCCGGACGGTGCCGCCGCCCAGGGTCAGCCCGGCGATCAGCGGGATGACCAGTGCGCTGGCACCGACGGCGAGGCCCCGGCGCGGCGCCGGGCTGCTGCCGTAGCGCAGCGGCTGCTCCACCAGCCGCATGGTGAGCCAGGCCGGCAGGGCGCTGGCGGCGGTGAGCGCGACCAGGGTGGTCCACGGCAGGCTGCCGTACCTGGCCTGGGCGATGGTCAGCACCGGCCAGTGCCACAGGTACCAGGCGTAGGAGAGCCGGCCGGCGGCGCGCAGCGGGCGGACGGAGAGCAGCCGGCCGACGTCGGTGGCACCGAGTGCGCGGTGCGCCGGGCCGGCGAGCAGGACGGCGGCGGTGCCGAGCACCGGCAGCAGGGCGGCGCTGCCGGGGAAGGGCGTGTTGCGGTCGTAGTGGAAGACCGCGACGACGACCGCCGCCGCGCCGCCCCAGCCGAGCAACCGCAGTGCCCGGTCGGCCGGGCCCGCGGCGCGGCCGCCGTTCGACAGCCGGGCGGCGAGGGCGGAGCCGAGCAGGGCGGCGCAGGCGCCGGCCGCGAACTCCCAGAGGCGGCTGGCGGTGGAGAAGTAGCCCAGTGGCGCCGAGCCGGCCGTCCAGCGGATGCAGAGCAGCAGCGAGACGGCGCCGATGGCGACGGTCGCGAGGGTGATCGCGGTGGTGCGGCGGCGGCCCCGGAGGTAGCGGACCAGACCGAGCAACAGGACGCCCCAGAGCAGGTAGAACTGGTTCTCCACGCCGAGCGACCAGAAGTGCTGGAGTGGGCTGGGGTCGCGTTCGGCGGCGAGGTAGTCGGTCTGCTGGCCGACGAACCGCCAGTTGGCGAACTGCCCGGCGGCGGCGATCAGGTCGCGGGCGAGGTCGGTGCCGCGCAGCGGGTCGAGCAGGGCGCCGCCGGCGAGCGCGGTGGCGACCAGGACGACGGCGGCGGCGGGCAGGATGCGGCGGGCTCGGCGCGCGGCGAAGTCCCAGAGGCCGATGGGCCGGCCGAGCAGCAGCCCGGTGATGAGAAAGCCGGAGATGACGAAGAAGATGTCGACGCCGACGTAGCCGCCGGTGAAGGCGGGGACGGAGGCGTGGAAGGCGAGGACGGACAGCACGGCGATGCCGCGCACGCCCTCGATGTCGGGGCGGAAGGCCGCCCGCTTGCGTGGTTCCTCGGCCGGTGGCGCCGCCAGGGCGGTCCGGTGGCCGGGGTCGGGTGCGCGGTCGATGCGCACGGTGTCCGGTAGCACGTCACCCGACGGGGCGGCGCTCGACAGGACGGCGGTCGACAGCACGACGTCCGGCAGGACGGCGTCCGCCGACTGCGGTGGGTTCGACGGCTCGGCGCTCGACGGCTCGGCGCTCGACGGTGGTACGGCCGTTGACACGGCGGTGCTCCTTGCAGGGCTGGCAGCGGTGGTCGGGGCTGCCGGGCCGATGGGGCGGCCGGGCGGCGGGTCCGCGCCGGTGGGGCGACGCGCAAGGAAGGTGGAGCAGAGGGAGGGTGGAGCAGAGGGAAGGTGAAGCGGGAGGAACCGGGGGGCGAGGGCCGGTCAGAACATCAGGGGGTCGGCCCAGCCGGACGCCAGCAGCCCGCAGAGCAGCAGCACGGCGGTGACGGCCACCGCCTCCGCCCGGCCGAAGCACAGGTCGGAGCTGCGCCGGACGGGCGGGGCGACCTCGGCCACGGCGGCTCCGTCGCCACCGCGCAGCAGGGGCCACAGGGACCGGATGAGCGGGATCATGGTGTAGGCGGTCAGCGAGAGCAGTGCGATCAGCGCCCAGTACGGCTGCCAGCCGCGCAGCGCGACGGCCCGGGCGAGACCTGCGATCCCGGCGAGGATGACGAAGCCGAGCCAGCCGACGCCGATCCGGGCGACCGTCCGGGCCAGTGAACTGCCGCCCGACACCGCGCCGGTGGGCACCCAGTCGGCGCTGCGGCGGCGCAGCGCGTGCGCGATGGCGACCACGTGGCAGAGCCCGCCGAGGAGTTGGACCCGGGTGACCTCGAATCGCCACCGGGTGCGGGACATCGCGGGCAGCAGCACCAGCGCGACCCAGATCGGCGGCAGGAACGGCAGGACCTGCCAGGGCTCGATCTCGGAGGGGGCGAAGAACAGCATGATCAGCGCCGGCAGCGGGATGGCGAAGACGTTCACCGCGCTGGTGAGGTAGCCGAGGATGCCGTTCCAGAAGCAGAGCCGGGCGGAGCGGGAGAGCGGGCCGCGGCGGAAGCCCGGGTCACGGACCAGCGCGAGCGAGCCGAGGCACCAGCGGTACTGCTGGCTGATGAAGGCGGGCAGTCCGGTCGGCGACATGCCCTTGGCGACCAGCGCGGGGACGTAGCGGGTGGTCCAGCCGGCGCGGGCCAGCGAGAGGCCGGTGTAGAGGTCCTCGCTGTGGTCGATCTCCGCGAAGCCGCCGACCCGTTCCAGGGCGGCGCGCCGGTAGAGCGCGTTGGTGCCGCAGCAGACGGTGCCGTCCTGGGCGTCCCGGGAGGGCTGGATCCAGCGGTAGAAGATCTCCTGGGTGGCGCCGGCGGCCCGCTCCAGCCACGACATGTCGGGGTCGGTGTCGAAGCACTGCGGGCTCTGCACGATGCCGACCTCGGGGTTGTCGAGGTAGGGCACCAGGTGGTGCAGGAAGTCGGGGCGCGGGCAGAAGTCGGCGTCGAGGACGGCGATGATGTCGCCGTTGCCCTCGGCGAGGCCGTGGTTGAGGTTGCCGGCCTTCTTGAACCGGCCGCGGTCGGGACGGGCTCGGTACTGGAAGCCGTACGACTCGGCGAGTTCGCGCACCTCGGGGCGGTCCGCGTCGTCGAGCACCAGGACGGTCAGCCGGCCGGGCCAGCGGACGGCGGCGGTGTGGCGGTAGGCGTTGTCGAGGACGGCGAGCGGTTCGCCGGCGGTCGGCAGCAGCACGTCGACACCGGGGCACCGGGCGGGCCGCCAGGCGCCCAGCAGCAGGTCGTGCGAGTCACGGGTGAAGCGGCGCGAGCGCTGGCCGTCGGTGAGGGAGAGCAGCCAGGTGACGGCGTTGAGCACGGTCAGCAGCAGGAACGGCCAGAGCAGCGGGCGGCTGAGCGCGAACAGGCCGAGCGTGGCGGTGGCTCCGGCGTAGGAGAGGGTGGCGCAGAGCAGCACCCAGCGGCGCTGCGGGCCGAAGTACCAGTAGAGCTCCTCGTCGTCGGGCGGACTGGGCAGTCGCAGGGACGGGTCCGCGGGTATCCGGCGCGGACCGGTGTCGGATGCGGGCATGGCGGTGCCATGGAGTACGGGCATGCGGAGATAGCCCCCTGGGCTGGGACGGGACGTGGCCGTTCTGCCGTCAGCCTCTCATATTGGCCTAGACCAATCGTTAACAAGGTATGACATCTGCACATTGCCGCAGGTCAGGACTTTGACGGTCCGTCATGATCACACAGGAGTGGATCAGTCCGCACAAGTGTCCGAGTGCTGGTCGGGGGTTCGGGCGAACTCGTCGGTGGGCGCGGGGGATCGCCGCCATTCCCCGCACGATCATCCGAACGCGCGGGTCGTGACGGTTCGTCAACGGTGCCGCCACCCCGTTGGCGGTGCTGTCCGCGGCGCTCACCGCCCGTGCGGCGGTCGGCGGCGTCCAGCAGGGCGAGGGTGCGGGCGCCCGGGAGCAGTGCCTGTTCCAGGGACCGGGCGGGCGCCTCCTCCAGGCCCCCGATGGCCGAGGCGATCTCCTCCCTGGCGTCCTGGGCGATTTCGGCGGCCACCACGGCCGCGGGGGTGGCGGGGCCGAGTTTGCTGACCGCCGCGGCGGCGCGGGCCGGGGTGAGCAGGGCCGTGGCTTCGATCAGGAGCCAGGCGGGCACCCCGGTCACACCGTGCGGCGGTGGCAGGTAGGGCCGTGCGCCGTTGTAGCGCGCGTCCTCCGCGAACGCGGGCTGCTTCACCTTGGCGACCGGGCGGTTTTCGGCCTCCGGGGTGTCGGTCTCGTGCCACTCCCCGGCCGGCTTGAGGACGTAGCCTTCGGCGAGGTTGTCGTCCAGTTCGGGCAGTCCGAGGGCGGCGGGGACCTTGGTGCGGAATGCGCTCGGCAGCTGCTGCAGCGTGTTCAGCGGACCGTGCCCGAGTGCGGGCACGCAGGTGAGCCCCGCCGCGGCGGCGGCTCGGCGAAGGGAACGGTCGGAGATCCAGCGGCGGTCGCCGGAGGCGGTGGCGACATGGGCGTCGAAGAGCAGCCAGTGCAGGCCCGGCGCGTACCACACCCCGGTCTGCACCGGCTCGCTTCCGGGCTCCGCGGGAACGTCCGGGTGCGGGTAACGGCCGCCGGCCAGTTCGCCGTAGATGGTCACCACCGCGTCGTCGCCGTCCGCGTCCGTCGCGCCGCCGGGTTCGCCAGGTGCCCCGCCCCGGGCCGTGCGCAGTACCGCGGCGAAGCGGGCCGCGGCCACGGCCAGCGCGGGCCAGATCCTGCTGACGCCGAAGAAACCGTCGAGCAGTTCGTCGCCCAGCAGCTCGCGCCGTTTGGCCGGACGGACTCCGGAGCGATCGCAGACAACGGCGAAGTGCGCTCCGTGCACCTTCTCGGCGGCGACCCATTCCCGGACCGCGAAGCCGCCGAGCCGTCCGCCGGCGGGGATCTTGGGGTAGGGCAGCAGGGCGGGGGGCTGGGATGCGATATCGGACATCAGAGGATCATCCGCCGCACGCCCGGCGGCGGGCAACGGAATTTGGCCGCCCGCGTCGGGCCGGCGGGCGGCGGGAGGACGGCCCAGGACCCGGCCGCCCCGGGCCGGGGCGGCCGGGAGCGGGCCGGTCCGCGGCCCCTCAGCGCCCGGCCACGGACTTGGTCAGCGTCTCGAACCGCAGGTCGGGCCGGAGCGGGATGCCGAAGCGCTCGTCGCCGTACGGGAACGGGGTGTGGACACCGGTGCGGTGGAAGCCCCGGCGCTCGTACCAGGCGATCAGGTCGGACCGCTGCTCGATCACCGTCATCTCCAGCTCGGCGGCGCCCCACTCCCCCGCGACCCGCTCGGCCTCCGTGAGAACGGCCCGGCCGAGGCCGCCGCCCTGGCGGCCGGGGCGCACCGAGAACATGCCGAAGTAGGCGCGCTCGCCCCGGCGTTCCAGCTGGCAGCAGGCCAGCAGTTCACCGTCCTGCTCGGCGATCAGGACGACGCCGTCCGGGTGGGTGATCGCGGCGGTGACGCCCTCGGCGTCGGTCCGCTGCCCCTCCAGCAGGTCGGCCTCGGTGGTCCAGCCGGCCCGGCTGGCGTCGCCCCGGTAGGCGGACTCGACGAGTTCGACCAGGGCGGGCACATCGGCCAGGGTCGCCGGGCGGAAGGCGGGCCCGCCGACCGGGGCGACGGCGGCGGGCGCGGCGGCGTCGCCCCGGTCGGCGGGCCGGACCGCCTCCGACAGGTCGGTGGCGGGCTGGGCGTCTCGGGTGGTCTCGGGCACGGCGGTCCCCTTCCTCGGTGGTGCGGCGGCCGCACGGATGTCGGCCCTCAGGAATCGTGCCACAGCAGCTCAGCGGCACCGCGGGCCGGATCCGAGAGGCCGGGGGCGGAGCACGGATCCGGCAGGGACCGGCCCGGCCCCGTGACGGCGGTTCAGGAGGCGGCCGGGAAGACAGGGCAGGCCACCGCCCTGGCCGATCGCACCCGACGCGGTGCCACGATCTGCCCGCGCCGCCGCTCAGGCCACCCGGGCGCCCAGCATCCGCAGCACCAACTCGCCGTACCGACGGCCGAGTTCCTCCGGTGTCTCGCTGCTGCGGTCGGTGTACCAGCGGGAGACGTCGATGCCCAGCGAGGTGACGGCGCGGGCCGCCGTCCGCACCCCGGCGACCTGGAAGACCCCGGCCTCGACGCCCGCCCCGATGATCGCGCTGACCTCGCGCTCGATGTCCAGCCGGAGCGCCGCGACCACCGCGTAGGCGTCCTCGGGCAGCGCGTGCAGTTCGTAGTTGACCACCCGGCCGACCGTCCGCGCCCGGGCGTGCCAGGCCGTGAACTCCTCCACCAGCCGCCGCATCCGTGCCACCGGGCCCCCCTCGCCGGCCGCCGCCGCCCGGACCAGCGCCAGCGTGGCCGCGTGCCCGGCCCGGCTGATCTCGGCCAGCAGGGCGGCCTTCGACGGGTAGTGGATGTACAGCGCGGCCGGGCTCATCCCGGCGGCGGTGGCGATGTCCCGGGTGGTGGTGGCGTGGAAGCCGCGCTCGGCGAACGATTCGACGGCCGCCTGGATCAGCCGGTAGGCCGCCTCGGGGCGGGCGTCGGGGCCGCCGGGCAGGGCGGGCCAGAGGTCGGCGATGGGCGTGCTCGTCATGGCGTCATCCTCGCAGAAGACTCGTACAGACGTTCCGGCCGGACGCCCCGGCGGACTGTTGACAGCGTCCCGCACCGACCGCATGCTGAGCAAGCGCTTAGTCACGCCAGGCCACCGGGCCCGGCCCGCGCCCCACCCCTCGCCGAACCGCCGACTCCGTCGACCGCGTGCGAAAGGACCCTCCGTGGTGCACTCCTTCAAGGGCCAGGTGGCCGTCGTCACCGGATCCAGCCGGGGCATCGGCCTCGGGATCGCGCGCGAGCTGGTCGCCCGGGGGGCGAAGGTCTGCCTGACCGCCCGTACCCCCGAACCGCTCGCCGAGGCCGTCCGCGACCTGGGCGGGCCCGACGTCGCGATCGGCATCGCCGGCAAGGCCGACGACCCGGCCCACCAGGAGGAGGCCGTCGCCCGCACGATGGAGGCCTTCGGACGGCTCGACCACCTGGTCAACAACACCGGGATCAACCCCGTCCACGGCCCGGTGCTGGCCACCGACGACGCCGTCGCCGCCAAGATCCTGGCCGTCAACGTGCTGGCCCCGCTCGCCTGGACCCGCCGCGCCCACGCCGCCTGGATGGGCGAGCACGGCGGCTCGGTGGTCAACGTGGCGTCCGTCGCGGGCATCCGCGCCTCGCTCGGCATCGGCCTGTACGGGGTGAGCAAGGCCGCGCTGATCCGGCTGACCGCCGAACTCGCCGCCGAACTCGGCGGCCAGGGGATCCGGGTCAACGCCGTCGCGCCCGCCGTGGTCAAGACGCGGTTCGCCGAGGCGCTCTACGAGGGCCGGGAGGAACAGGTCGCCGCCGCGTACCCGCTCGGGCGGCTCGGAGTGCCGGAGGACGTCGCGGGCGCGGTCGCCTTCCTGCTCTCCTCGGACGCCGCCTGGATCACCGGCCAGACCCTGGTGGTGGACGGCGGTGTCACCCTCGGCGGCGGCCTGTGAGCACCGACCGGAGCTCCGGGGCGGACGGCCCGGCCGGCGGCTTCACCGGCCAGGGCACGGCGGTCACCGGCGCCGGCGCGGTCGGCGAGGCGCTGCCGGCACCGACGGCGCTGGGCCCGGCCGAGTCCGGCGGAGCGGTGGCCCTTGCCGGCGGGGATCACCCGGCCGTGATCGGTCCGAGGTAGGTGCCGCCGGAGACGTCGATGGTCTGGCCGGTCACCCAGCGCCCCTGCGGACCGGCCAGGAAGCCCACCACGTCCGCGATGTCCTCCGGCTCGCCGATCCGTCCGAGCGCGGTGATCGACTCGAGTCCGGCCATCGCCTCGGGAGCCGAGGTGTAGCCGGCGATCATGTCGGTCCGCACCACCCCGGGGGCGACCGTGTTCACGGTGATCCCGCGCCGGCCCAGTTCGTTGGCGAGCGACGGGCCGAGGGCCGCCAGCGCCGCCTTGGTGACGGTGTAGCCGATCTGGCCGGCGGCCGCGATCCGGGTGGCCGCCGAGCCGATGCTGACGATCCGCCCGCCGTCCCGCAACAGCGGCAGCGCCCGCTGGACCACGAAGACCGGCGCGCTCACGTTGACCGCCAGCAGCCGCTCGAACTCCTCCTCGGTGAGCTGCCCGATCGAACTGACCGAGTGGATGCCCGCGTTGTTGACCAGGATGTCCAGGCCGTCCGCGCCGTGCTCCGCCAGCCCGGCGGTGAGCCCCTCGAACAACCGGTCCACCCCGCCGCTCTCGCCGAACCGGGCCCGCACCGCGAACGCCCGCCCGCCGGCCCCGGCGATCAGCGCCACCGCCTCCGCGGCGGCCGCGTCGTTGCCGCCGTAGTGGACCGCGACCAGCGCCCCCTCGGCGGCGAGCCGCAGGGCGACCGCGCGCCCGATCCCGCGCGAACCACCCGTCACCAGTGCGGTCCTGCCGTCCAGTTCACCCATGATCGCCCCTCCCCTCGCGCTGTCCCGGTCGGATCCGGGAACGGTTCAGCCCAGGACGAGTACCGCCGAAGCCGGGCGGCTTCGGCAGTACGGCTCCGGGCACACGGCCCCCTTCCAGCTCCTCCCTACCGGCCCCCCTCCGCGGCCCCCTCCCGGTGGCGCCGCAGCTCGCGCCGGGCGAGCGAGCGCTTGTGCACCTCGTCCGGCCCGTCGGCCAGGCGCAGCGTGCGGTTCCCGGCCCAGAGCTGGGCGAGCGGGGTGTCCTGGCTGACCCCGGCGGCGCCGTGCGCCTGGACGGCCTTGTCGAGGATCCACTCGACGGTGCGCGGGGTGGCGATCTTGATGGCCTGGATCTCGGTGTGCGCGCCGCGGTTGCCGACGGTGTCCATCAGCCAGGCGGTCTTGAGCACCAGCAGCCGCAGCTGCTCGATCCGCACCCGGGACTCGGCGATCCAGTCCTGGACGACGCCCTGGTCGGCGAGCGGACGGCCGAAGGCGACCCGCTCCAGGGTGCGTCGGCACATCAGCTCGACGGCGCGCTCGGCGATGCCGATGGCCCGCATGCAGTGGTGGATCCGGCCGGGCCCGAGCCGGGCCTGGGCGATGGCGAAGCCGGAGCCCTCCTCGCCGATCAGGTTGGCGGCGGGGACCCTGACGCCGTCGAAGTGGATCTCGGCGTGGCCGCCGTGGTCGGCGTCGTCGTAGCCGAAGACCTTCATGCCGCGCCGCACCGTGACGCCGGGGGTGTCGCGCGGGACGAGGATCATGCTCTGCCGCCGGTGCGGCTCGGCGGCGGGGTCGGTCAGGCCCATGACGATGAGGATCCGGCACTCCGGGTTCATCGCCCCGGTGATGTACCACTTGCGCCCGTCGACGACGTACGTGTCCCCGTCGCGCCGGATCCGGGTGGCGATGTTGGCGGCATCGGAGGAGGCGACGTCGGGCTCGGTCATCGCGAAGGCGGAGCGGATCTCGGCGGCGAGGAGGGGGCGCAGCCAGCGCTCGCGCTGCTCGGCGGTGCCGAACTGGGCGAGGAGTTCCATGTTGCCGGTGTCGGGCGCGGCGCAGTTGAGGGCGGGCGGCGCGAGCTGGGGGCTGCGTCCGGTGATCTCGGCGAGCGGCGCGTACTGGAGGTTGGTGAGGCCGGCGCCCTCGCTGCCGGGCAGGCTGTGCTGCTGTGACAGAAAAAGGTTCCAGAGGCCCTGTTCGCGCGCCTCGGTCCGGAGGTCGGCGACGATCGGCGGAACGGCCCAGGGGGCGCGGGCCGGATCGGCGAGCTGGGCCTCCAGGACGGGTTCGGCGGGATGAACGTGCTGGTCCATGAAGGCCAGCAGCCGCTCGCGCAGTTCGAGCGTCCGGGCGTCGTGGGCGAAGTCCATCGGTCAGCGCTCCTTGAGGGCGTCGAGGGTGGTGAGGCCGTGTTCGGCGAGGACGGGTGCCATCTCGCCCGCCCGTTCGAAGCCGGTGCCCAGGGTGCGGCCCTGCCGGTAGCGGTAGTGGATGCCCTCGGCGACCACGGCGAGCTTGAAGGACGCGAAGGCGACGTACCAGTGGAGGTCGGCGGCGTCGCGGCCGGTGTTCTCCGCGTACCGGGCGACCAGTTCCCCGGCGGCCGGGAAGCCGGGGGCGGTGGCGGCGGAGGGGATGATGCCGCCGCCGACGCCGGCGAGCTCGGTGTACATCACCAGCAGGCCGACGTCGGTGAGCGGGTCACCCAGAGTGGACATCTCCCAGTCCAGGACGGCGGTGATGGTGTCGCCGGACCGGTCCGAGGAGTCCACCAGCACGTTGTCGAGCCGGTAGTCGCCGTGGACCAGGGCGGGCGCCGGGGAGGCGGGCAGCCGTTCGGCGAGCAGGCCGTGCAGGCGGTCGACGCCGGGCAGTTCACGGCTGCGGGAGGCCTCCAGCTGGGTGGACCAGCGGCGCAGCTGGCGCTCCAGGTAGCCCTCGGGGCGGCCGAAGTCGGCGAGTCCGACGGCGGCCGGGTCGATCCGGTGCAGGGTGGCGAGGGTGTCGGCCAGGCGGTGGCCGAGGGCGTGGACGCGCTGCTCCCCGAGGACGCCGAGGGCGGCCGCGTCGCGGTGCGCCGTCCCGGGGACGTGCTCCATCAGGTACCAGGGCGCGCCGAGCACGTCCGTCCCCCGGTCCAGCAGCAGGGTGGCGGGGACGGGGACGCCGGTGTCGCGCAGGGCGGTCATCACCCGGTGCTCGCGGCCCATGTCGTGCGCGGTGGCGAGGACGTGCCCGAGCGGCGGGCGGCGCAGCACCCAGCGGGAGGTGCCGTCGGTGAGGCGGTAGGTGAGGTTGGAGCGGCCGCCCTCGATCAACTCGGCCCGCAGCGGCCCCTGGACGGTGCCGGGCAGCGCGCGGTCGAGATGGGCGCGGAGCCGGGCGAGGTCCAGGCCGGGCGGGTCGGCGGGGGTGTCGGGCATGGGCTCGCTCCTGGGTCCGGGGTGGCTGACTAAGCGCTTGCTTAGCATTCAACCGGGTGCCGCGCCCTGTCAATGCCCCGGCGCTCCGGCGCCGCCCGCCGGGCCCGCGCCGCCGCCACCCCGTCCGGCCGCCACAATGGCGTCATGAGGCTGATCCACACCCTGGCCGGCGTGCTGATCCTGCTGCTCACCATCGCCAGCATCCTGCGCACCCTGGTCGTCCCGCGCGGTCTGTACTCCGCGCTGGCGTACCGGCTCTGGTGGGGGCTGCGGACGCTGCTGCGGCTGTCCGCAGCGCCGTTCGGCACCTACCACGCGCAGGACCGGGCGCAGACCTGGCTGGCGCCGCTGATCCTGCTGGGCATGCTCGCGGTGTGGCTGAGCTCGATGCTGCTGGCGTACACCCTGCTGCTGCACGGCATCTCGGAGCTGAACTGGGCGGTGTCGTTCCGGGAGGCCGGTTCCAGCCTCTTCACGCTGGGCTTCGCGAGCGGGGAGCGGCTGCACCTGTCCGCGCTGGACTTCCTGGCCGCCGCCAGCGGGCCGCTGGTGATCGCCCTGCAGATCGCCTATCTGCCGACCCTCTACGCCGCGTACAACCGGCGCGAGGTGGAGGTGACCCTGCTGCAGTCCCGGGCCGGGGAACCCGCCTGGGGGCCGGAACTGCTGGCACGGCAGTGGCTGGTGGACACCGAGACGGCGCTCCCCCAGCTGTACCGCGACTGGGAGCGGCTGGCCGCCGACATCGGCGAGAGCCACTCCAACTACCCGGTGCTGCTCTCCTTCCGCTCCCCGCGGCCGCACCGCAGCTGGGTGGTGGGCCTGGTCACGGTGATGGACGCGGCCGCGATCCACCTGGCGGTCTCCCCGGACTCCGCGCCGCCGGAGGCCAGGCTGGTGCTGCGGGCCGGGTTCACGGCGATGCGCGACATCGCCCGCTCACTGCGGGTCGGCTTCGACCCGGACCCGACGCCGGACACCCCGGTACTCCTGACCTTCGCCGAGTTCGACGCGGCCGTCTCGATGATCACCGCCGCCGGCTTCCCCCGCGAGCGCCCGGCCGCCGAGGCCTGGCCGCACTTCCACGGCTGGCGGGTCAACTACGAGGCGCTGGCCTACGAACTGGCCCGCCGCAGCGACGCCGTGCCCGCCCTGTGGACCGGCCCCCGCGACTTCCGCACCGCCGCCATCCCCCCGGCCCGCCCCACCGACCGCCGCCCGCCTCCGGACGGCGGGGCGTGACGGCCGGCGGGCGGGCCCGCGCTCAGCCGGTCGACCGGTCGTCCGGGACCCAGTTGCCGTGCAGACCGAGCGGGACGCGGACGGGCAGGTGGACGCGGGCGAGCGGTTCGCCGGTGAAGTCCTGGGCGGCGAGGATGACCAGGTCGGCTGCGCCGCGCTCGGGGTTGTGGGCGTAGGCCGTGACGTACCCGTCGTCCTCGGCGGCGGACGACTCGGCAGGGACGAACACGCCCTCCCCGACGGCTCCGAACCGCCCGAACTCGTGTGCCTCGGTGGCGCCTCGGAGCAGGTCGTGCTTGAGCAGCGCGCTGCTGAAGCCCTCGTCCGGCCGGCTGTCCCGGGGGCCGGCGGGCACCGCGGGCGTCGCACCGAGGTCGCAGGGGCCGACCGTGTCGAGCTCGTAGGTGAGTTCGTACGGCTTCAGCCCGCCCTCGATGAGGGCGAAGGTGCGGCCGGCCAGCCCGGCCACCTGGACGTTCGGGGCGAAGTCCGTCCGCTCGTCGACGGGGGCGCCGCGGCGCGGTTCGCCGAGCCGGTCGGCGACCGAGGCGGAGCGGACCCAGCGGTTGCGGTACCACTCGGCGCGGCCGTCGCGGATGCGCACGCCGTGCACCATGCCCTCGCCGAGGGTCCAGATGTGCGCGGCGGCGTCCTCGACACCCAGCGGGTTGGGGCCGGTGCGCAGATAGCGGCCGCTGAGATGGGCCGGTATCCGGCCGGTGACGGGCAGGTCGTAGGCGGTGACCTCCTCGGTGACGGGTGCGAAGCTGCCCGACAGATAGCGGTTGGACGTCAGTGACGTGGTCATGCGTTCCGTCCTTGGTCGGTCGTGCCCTGGCCGGTCGTGCCCTGGCCGGTCGTGCCCTGGCCGGTCATGGGAGCCGGCTGGGCGAGGAAGGCGTGGCCCACCGCCGTCATCAGCGCCTCGTAGTACCGGGCCGCGGTGTCCGGCGGGAAGTGGCCGGCGAGTTCCAGGCTCACCGCCCCGTGCGCGGCGGCCCAGAGGAGCTTCGAGATCTCCTGGGCGTCGCCGGGGCGGAAGACGCCGGCCTCGATGCAGGCGGCCACGGCCGCCACGGAGGTGTCGAAGGCGGTCGCGGCCACCGCCAGGGCCTCGGCGCTCGGCCGGTAGCCGGGAACGGCCTGTTCGAACATGACCCGGTAGTAGGCGGGTTCGGCCAGCGCGTGCCGCCGGTAGGCGGTGCCGAGGTGGTCGAGGTGGGCCAGCGGGTCGGCGGTGCGCGGGACGCGCTCCTGGGCCCGGCGGAGCCGGGCGAACCCCTCCCGGTACAGGGCGTCGGCCAGCCCGTCCTTGCCGCCGAACATGGTGTAGAGGACTTTGGTCGACGCACCGATCTCGGTGGCGATCCGCCGCATGGTCAGCGCGGCGGACCCCTCCTCGACCAGCAGGGCGATCGCGCGGTCGAGGATCGCGGCGCGCGCGGCCTCCTGACCGCGCCGCAGGGCGTCCTGGTAGAGCGCGCTCATGGGTAACACCGTATCTGATGGGTAACGTTGTTACCAGGCCCGCCGCAGAACCAACTCCGCCCAGCCGAAAGGACCCTGACACGGCAGCGGGGCCCGCACCGGTCGGACGCTGTCCGGTCGGTGCGGGCCCCGCTGCCGTACGACCGCCGAGGCTCGAACACCCGGCGGCCCGGGGATCAGACCTCGGTCGGACCCCCCGTGGCGAGGGAGCGCTCGGCGGCGGCCAGGATCTCCACCACCCGCAGGCCGAAGGCGGCGTCACAGGCGTGCCGCTCACCGGTGCGGGCGCTGTCCCGCAGGGCGTCGAGAGCCCGGTGGAGGGCGCGGATCGGGCCTTCGCCGCGTTCCGGCAGCTGGACGACGCCGCTGGTACCGCGCAGTTCCATGCCGGTGCCGCCGGCGGCGAGCGGAGCGGTCAGGCTGAGGGCGAGGGTGCTGGACGCGCCGCCGGTGTGCCGCAGGACGAGGTGGAGGGTGTCCAGTGGGCCGGACACGGCCGTCACCTGGGTGGCGTCGCCCATCACCGGCAGCAGGACGGAGAGCGCGTGCGGGCCGACGTCCCAGAGGGCGCCCTTCTCCTGCCGCCACGGCGAGGCCGCGTACGGGCTGCTGCTGCCGGGGGCGAAGACCGAGCCGAGCCAGTCGGAGCGGGCGGTGAACCAGCTACCGACGGCGGCCTGCTTCTCGATCCACGGCATCTGGTCGCCGCCGAAGCGGACGGTGAAGAAGACCACCGAGGCCACCTCGTTGGCCTCCACCGCCCGGACCACCCGCCGGGCGTCGGGCACGGTCAGCGCGACCGGCTTGTCCAGCAGCAGGTGGCAGCCTGCCTCTGCGGCGCGCACCGCGAGGTCGGCCTGGACGGCCGGGGGCAGCGCGATGGAGACGGCGTCGACCTCGGCGAGCAGCCGGTCGAGGTCGGGGTACCCGGGAACGCCGTGCGCCTCGCCGAGCGCGGCGGCCGCCTCGGGGCGGCGGCCCCAGACTCCCGCGAACTCCCACCCGGGGTGCTCCGCCAGTACGGGTGCGTGCACCCGTTCCGCCCAGGGGCCGGTGCCCAGCAGTCCGATCCGCACGTTTCCTCGCTCCTTGCTCTGGTCCTCACCCCCCGGGATTCCCACCCCACCCGGGATCCCGTCCCCGGGCCCCGGCCCCGGTGGTTCAGCGCTGCACGCGAACCAGCGTGAAGCCGTCGTAGCCCTTGCCGCCGACCGTCTGCACGGACGTTCCGGAGACCCGCGGCTCGGCCGCGATCAGGTCGTGCAGCCGCCGGGTGCCGACGACCGACGGGTCGGTGCTCGCCGCGTCGGCGACGGCACCGCCGCGCACCACGTTGTCGACGATGATCAGCGAGCCCGGCCGGGTCAGCTTCAGCGCCCACGCGAAGTACTCCGGGTTGCCCCGCTTGTCCGCGTCGATGAAGACCAGGTCGAACGGCTCGGCGCCGTCCGCCACCAGCGCGGCGAGCGAGTCGGCGGCGGGGCCCAGCCGAACCTCGGCGACCTTGTCCAGACCGGCCCGGGCGAGGTTCCCCCGGGCGACCCCGGCGTGCTTCGGGTCGATCTCCAGGGTGATCAGCGTGCCGTCGGCGGGCAGCGCGCGGCCCAGCCAGATCGCGCTGTAGCCGCCGAGCGTGCCGACCTCCAGGATCCGCCGGGCGCCCTGGGTGAGGGCCAGCAGGTGCAGCAGCTTGCCCTGGTTGGGCGCGACCGCGATGTGCGGCAGGCCGGCCTCGTCGGCGGCGGCCACCGCCGCGTCCAGCACCGGGTCGTCGCCGACCAGACGCTCCGCGAAGTACGCGTCCACCGCGTTCCACGTCTGCTGGGTCATACCGTCCTCCACCTGCCGGGTTGTCGGTCACCGCCGGGACAGTCCCCGATGCTATCCCGGCGTGCCGACAACCCCTCGGCGGCGGCTCGTCAGTCCGCCGCGCGCACGGCGGGCGCGGACTCGGACTCCGCGGCGGCGGACTCGGCCGCGGCGGCGTCCTCGGCCTCGTGCGCGGCGCGGGCCTTGGCGGCCCGGCGCTTCATCAGCCACGCCGAGAAGGCGCCGCCGGCCGCGGCCAGCAGCAGACCGACCCACGAGAACCGCGACAGCCACTGCTCGGCGACCTTGCCGACCTGGTACACCAGCAGCGTGGTGCCGCCGGCCCAGACCACGCCGCCCAGCACGTTGGCGATCAGGAACTTCCAGTACGGCATCTTCAGCGCGCCCGCGAGCGGCCCGGCGAAGATGCGCAGCAGGGCGATGAAGCGGCCGAAGAAGACCGCCCACATGCCCCACTTCTGGAACGAGCGCTCGGCGCTGGCCAGATGGTCTGGGCCGAAGTGCCTGGGGAACTTCCGCCCGAGCTTCTCGAACAGCGGCTTGCCCCCCTTGCGGCCGATCGAGTAGCCGATCGAGTCGCCGATGATCGCCCCCAGGATCGCGCAGACGGCCACCCAGACCGGGCTGACCACGCCCCGTGCGGACAGCAGCGCCGCCGACACCAGCGCGATCTCGCCGGGCAGCGGGATGCCCAGGGACTCCAGCCCGATGATCAGCGCGACCAGGGCGTACACCGCGCCCGGTGGGACGCTCTCGATCCAGGCGTCGATGTGCAAGGCCAGTACCTCCGTGGCAGGACGAGACTTCGCGGCAGAACGAACCGACGCCCGGCCGGTGGTCTCGACAATGATCCGATGGCGGCACCAGGCCGCTCCCCGAAAGGGCAGCCTAACGTGCCGGGCGGCCTGTCCCCCCGGCCGACAACCCCCGATTACGACGTACGGCGACCCGCCATGGTTCCAGCCGCCCGGTTCGGGTCTGCGCAGCTCAGACCGGTTCGGGTCCGGCGAAGCGCAGGAGGCGGGAATCGCGCCGGGACCCGGTGCGCCGCCGCGACATCGCCCCCGGTGGCCGACCGGGCGCCCGGAGAGCCGATCCGGCTCCCACCCCCGTGGTATGCGGGGGGGTGGGAGCCGGTGGGTCAGGGCCGCCAGGCCGGGGCGGTGGCGATCACCTTGAGCTGCTCAAGGCTGAGCGCCGGTGTCCCGGGGCGGGCGGTGTACCCGTTCTCGCCGTTCCACTCGTTGATCTCGACCTTTCGGCCGTCCGGGTAGTAGACCGCGGCCGACCAGTGCAGGACCGTGTCGACCGCCGTCTTGCCGTTCCCAAAGCTGTTGGTGACGACGGTGCTGCCGTCGGCCCGCCGCTCCCTCACCGCCAGCGGCCCGGCCGAGCCCGTCGACTCGGCGTACTCCTTGTCCTCGATGCCCCGCCGGCCCGGCTCGGTGACGCTCACCGCGAGCATGCTGGTGCGACCCTCGTACGTCACCGTGAGGTGCGGTCCGCTCCCGCCCTCGTGTCCGGACGGCACGGCGCCCGGCGGCAGCAGCGGGACGAGCGTCGCGAGCAGTTCCTCCGCCTTCGGGCCGGGCTCGGGAGCCGGCGGCCCGGGCGGGTTGTCCCGCGCCGGCAGCGCGTCGAAGAGCCGTTCCCAGGCGGGTGCGGTGACCAGGGCGCGCAGTTGGTCGGCGTCGAGCGGCGGGTCCTCCCGGGCGGGTGTGACCGACTCCTCGCTGTGCTCGATGATCTGCACCCGGCGGCCGTCCGCCGCCGCCCAGGTCGCGCGCCACTCCCGGCGGCCCTCGTTGTTCGGGTCCCGCAGCTTGTCGATCACCAGCGCGGAACCGTCCGGGGCGATCGTGCGCTCGCAGGAGTCCTGCGGCCCGTTGAACGGATCCATGCAGACGGCGGCCGCGCCCGGGGTCAGCTCGGTCCGGTCGACGGTGTAGGACATGGCGCTCTCCCCCTTGCCGTCGTCGTAGAAGAGGCCGCCGTCGGTCCGGTACCTGTCCCCGGTCGGACCGGGCACGCCGGGCGTCTCTGCGTATGTGACCCGGACCTTCCCCTGCGGAAGCAGCGAGGTGATCAGCTCCACCACCTCCTCGGAGGTCATCGGCCGCACCGGCTCGACGGCCGGCCGGGCCGCGTCCGCCCCGATGCCGCCGCCGAATGCCGCGAAGCTTCCGGCGGCCAGGACCGCGACCGCCAGCCCACTGGCCAGCACCGCCCGCCGCTGGTTGCGCCGGCGCCGGCCGCGCCGCTCGGCATCGGCGGCGAGCGTGTGCAGCGCCGATTCCGGCGCCAAGGCCGCCGCGCCGCGCAGGGCCAGGGCGAAGTCGTCTTCAAAGGACATGGCCGTGCACCGCCTTCTCGCTGGTGGAGTCCGTTGCCGCACGACCGGCCCCGGCCGGAGCCGGGCCGCGGCCGGGGCCATCGCTGTTGCCGCCGTCGTTGTCGTCATCGCCGAGACTGTCGCCGAGGGCCGCGCGCATCCGGGCCAGCGCCCGGCTGCTGCGCGAGCGCACCGCCGCACTGCTCAGCTGCAGCACGGCGGCCGTCTCCTCCACACTGCGGTCCTCCCAGAACCGCAGGACCAGCACCGCGCGGTCCTGCGCCGGTATCCCGCCCAGCGCCCGCAGCAGCGTCAGCCGCAGCGCCGGGTCCGGCCCGTCCACGGCGATCTCCGGGAAGGTGCTGGTCACCCGCTCCGAACTGCTGCGCCGCCTGCGGTACGACAGGAAGGTGTTGACCAGCACGGTCTGGGCGTAACCGCTCGGGTTGTCGAGCCGAACGACCTTGCGCCACCTCACGAAGATCCGCCCAAGCGCCTCCTGGACGAGGTCCTCGGCCAGGTGGGCGTCACCGCCGGTGAGCAGGAAGGCAGTACGCAGCAGATGCCGCCCCCTGGACGCGGCGAAGGCCGGGAAGTCGGGCGGCACCGGCTCGGCCGGCTGCTCGGCGCTCGTTGTGTGATCCATGCTCTTCTAACGCCGTTGACCGACGGTCATGTGGCACACCGGTGGAAGGAAGTTCACACCTCCGCCCCGCCCCCGCTGGAACCCGGCCCAGCCACGCGTCGTCGCGGGCGGCCAGATCTTCGATCCGGTCCTGCCGCCGACCTTCGCGGCCCAGCCCACGAACTCGTGATCGACTCGACGCAGTGCGCCTCCGCAGGCAGCACCGATGTCGGCCACGAGTTCGGCGCCGGCGTCAACGGGCTGAACGAAGATGTGGTGCAGGGCACCCACTGCCGGACTCCTGGGGGTACCTGACGTCGTAGTTGTCACCGATGACCGGTCCGACGGCCCGGCGGTGGGCAGGTCACGGTCCGTGGCGACACACCGGATCCGGTCGGCGGCCGGGTCCTGGCCGCCGCCTCTGGTGGAAGCCTCGCGCGTGGGAACGGGATCCGCGCGCGCCGGCCCGCCGGTTACGACCGCTCGGGCCGCTCGGCGAAGTCCAGGACGGTGACCGAGGGGCGACGGGTGGCCAGCGGCGGGACGGTGAGCGCGAGCGGCAACAGGGCGCCGACCAGCCCGCGCCCGCCGGTCGGCCGGACGTCCCGTACCGCGGCCACCGCCGGACCGGCGGTGCGGAGCTTGTCCCGCTCACCCGCGTCCATCGCCCATGGCATCGGGGGCGCCTGGTAGTCGTGGCTGCGCATCTTTCCGCTCAGGGTGAGTCGGCTGAACCAGCGCGGCACGGCGTCCAGTACCAGGGAGCCGCCCGGGAACCGCTCGGCACAGCCCGCGATCAAGGTCCGTACCTGGGCCGGCTGGAGGTACATCAGCAGGCCCTGCGCGGTGACCAGTACCCCATGGTTGCGGTCCACCTCCTCGGTCCAGCCCAGCTCGGTGGCGTCGGCGGCCAGATAGCGCTGCCGCGGCCCGGGCGGCAGCAGTTCCTCGCGCAACGCCACCGCCTCGGGCAGGTCAACGGTGAGCCACTGGGCCCTGCCGTTGTCGACCCGCCAGTACTGGGTCTCCAGCCCCTCCCCGAGGCAGACGACGGTGCCGCGCGGCTCCCGGGCCAGGAAGTCGGCCACCTCGCGGTCGAAGCAGGCCGCCCGCAGTGCCTGGAGCTGGGAGAGGAGCGCGCCGTGGCCGAACCGCTCCGCGAACGGGTAGTCGATCCGCTCCACGAGCTCGACGGCCTTCGGGTCCGGGAGCACCGTGTCGGGCCGCTGGGCCTCCACCGCCCGGTGCCACAGCGTCCACAGCGCCGTCTCCGGTACCGCCTCCAGCTCGGGCCGCTCCACGCTGCTCATCACTCGCTCCCTCGGAGGTGGTCCTGCCATGGACCCGCCGATTCTGACACCCCCGGCGGGCAAACCCGGCGCGCGGCCACGCGGCGCGCCGTGTCAGCGCCCCGGGACGCGGGCGCGCGCCGGGCCGGGCACTCCCCCGGCTCCCCCGCGCTCACCCGACGCTGAACGCACCGTCCGGCGGTGGCGGGGAGGGCCGGGCGGTGGCGTCGGTGACCGCCGGGGTGCGGCCGGTGAAGGCCGCGAGGTCGGCGCCGTCGGTGAGCCGGGCCGGGAAGATGTCGGCGGCCAGCCGACGGCCGAGATCGGCCACCGGGAGCGGCCGGGCGGAGCCGACCAGCAGGATGTTGCCGTAGCGGCGGCCACGCAGCACCGGCGGTTCGGCGATCAGGCAGGTCTGCGGGAAGACCGCGCGCAGCGTCGCGGCCTGGGCCCGGGCGAAGGCCAGCGGCGGGCCGTCCGCCAGGTTGGCGGCGTAGCAGCCGTCGGGGCGCAGCACGGCGGCCGCCAGGCGGAGGAACTCGACCGAGGTGAGGTGTGCGGGGGTGCGGGAGCCGTGGAACACGTCGGCGACCACGAGGTCCAGGGAGGCGGCGGGCAGGTCCGCGAGCGCCGCCCGGGCGTCGCCGACCGTGGCCGTGATGTCCACGCCCGGGCCCTGCCAGGGCAGGTGCTCCTCGACCAGGGCGAGCAGCGGGCCGTCCACCTCGACCACGTGCTGGCGCGAGCCGGGGCGGGTGGCGGCGAGGTAGCGGGGGACGGTGAGGGCGCCGCCGCCGAGGTGGAGCGCGTCGAGCGGCCGGCCGGCGGGGGCCAGGGCGTCGACGAGGTGGCCGATCCGCTGGGTGTACTCGAATTCGAGGTGGGTGGGGTCGCCGAGGTCCACGTAGGACTGCGGGGTGTCGTCCAGGGTGAGCAGCCAGCCGCCGTCGTGGTCGATGTCGGGCATCAGCCTGGCCCGGCCGAGGTCGGTCGTGCGGGCGACCGGCACGGGCTCCGGCGCGGTCACTCCGCCTCCGGGAGGGCGGCGGGTCCGACGGAGGCGCCGGAGCGGGCGGCCCGCACGGCGGTGACCAGGGGTGATGGGCGGGGAGTCGGCGGGCGGCGGCTCCCCGCGACGGCGTTTCGCGGCATGTCGGCAGCATAGGCCCCTGGTCCGGCGCCGGTGCCACGCCGCCGGCTACCGGCCGGTATCGTCGGTGCCCCGGCGGATTATGGATCCGGTCACGGCAGGTCAGAGCAGAGATTGGGTGCGGCGGACGTGGAGTTCCAAGAAGACATCCTGGGTGCCCCCTACGAGGCGGCCGAGCTTCCGCTCACCCCCGACGAGGAGGGCGCCGTCAGCGCGACCCTGGTCAGGCGGCTGGTGCCCGGCTCGGAGCGGGCCGTGCTCTACATCCACGGCTACACCGACTACTTCTTCCAGACCAATCTCGCCGACCACTTCGTCGCGGCGGGCTTCTCCTTCTACGCCCTGGACCTGCGCAAGTACGGCCGCTCGCTGCGCCCGCACCAGTCGCCGAACCTCATTCTCGACCTCGCCGCCTACGACGAGGAGCTGGACGAGGCGGTCCGGATCATCCGGGACGTCGACGGCCACTCCCGGCTGCTGGTCAACGGGCACTCCACCGGCGGGCTGATCGCCTCGCTCTGGGCCTCCCGGCGGTCCGGGCGCGGGCTGGTGGACGGCCTCTTCCTGAACAGCCCGTTCCTGGCGATGCCCGCCGCCCCGGCCGTCCGCACCCTCGGCGGGCCCGCCGTCGAGGCGATCGGGCGGATCGCCCCCACCCGGGTGCTGCCCAGCGCGCTCAACCCGCACTACGTGCACAGCCTGCACCGCGACCACCGCGGCGAGTGGGACTTCGACCTGCGCCTCAAGCCCGCCGAGGGCTTCCCGCTGTACGCCGGCTGGCTCGCCGCCGTCCAGCGCGGGCAGCGGCGGGTCGGCCGCGGCCTCGTGATCGACTGCCCCGTGCTGCTGATGGCCTCCACCGCCTCCGTCGCCACCAGCAAGTGGCACGCCGCACTGCACCACGCCGACGCCGTGCTGCGCGCCGACGACATCGCGGCCGTCGGCCCGCGCCTGGGCCGCCATGTCACCACCGTCCGGATCAAGGGCGGTATGCACGACCTCGTCCTGTCCGGCGAGGCCGCCCGGACCGAGGTCTTCACCGAGCTCGACCGCTGGACGGGCGCCTACTTCCCGGGGCTGCCCGGGTAGGTCCCCGGCCGGGGGCGGGAGAGGATCCCGCCCCCCCGGCGAGCGGCACCCGGGACCGGCGGCCGGTCACGCCCCGCTACCACCGCCAGCACGGCCGGACCACACTCCCGGGTGAACGACGCGCTCGCGCGAGCATCCGCTTTTCGGCCACCGTCCCACCTGTCGGACCGCCGGGCGGCCTCGCGGACACCCCCGGAAGGCCGGCCCGGCGCCCTCCCGCGGCACGGCGCCGGGCCGGGGAGGGCCGCCCGGCCGCACCGCCCGTCGACCCGCACCGGGCCGCTGACCTCACCGGTTCCCCCACGCCACGCCACCGGGGCGCACACCTCCCGGCGCCCCGCGGCAGCGCCGCGCCGCCCGGGACCGGCCGTGGCGCGCGGACCCGGAGCAGCGCGGGATGCCTGGCGGAAACGCGGGAGATCTCGACCTGGGCTGACGGAAAAATATCTTGCCCGGCCATCGCTCCAAGTGAAAACGTGACCACGTTCCGTATTGATCATGCGGCTGTCAGCGCCGTGCTGCGGTCGATTATCGGTGAGGTGGCAGGCTTGACGGAGATTCAGCATCTGGCGAAGGTCTACAGTGACCGCGCCTACGTGCACACGACGACCGTGCGGCACCAGGGCAGCACGGTCGCGTTCGCGATGGACGATCAACGGCGCATCGTCTACACGGTGCTGGACCTGTCGCAGCACGACGAGGCGCGCGGGGAGGCCGACGCGGCCTACTGGTCGGAGAACCCGCTGCCGCTGCGCTTCCCCGGCGAGATCGCCCGGGTCGGCTACGCCGTCGCCGGAGCGGTCCGGATGCCCGCCGTCAAGCGCGGCGGCCGGGTCGAGGCGGACCGGGCCGAGCGGCTCGACGAGGACGAGCTGGACGCCTTCCTGTCCAGCACGGCCCGGCTCGGTGCCGCCGCGCCGTTCCACGTCGTCTCCGACGGCACCCACCTGTACGTCCTGCGCCAGTCCGTCCGGGCCGACCACCAGGACATGGTCTTCCGGCTGGCCGACGGCAGCTCGTCCTCGGCCGAACCGGCGCGCAGCGACTACCTCATCGGCACCGGCGGGGCCAGGGCCGCGGTGGTCGATGCCACCCTGCTCTGCGACCGTTTCGTGCTGACCGGCGGCGAGTTGAAGCCGGTGCTGGAGGTCCGCTACCGGCGCAGCCGCCACAAGGGCCGTCCCGACTCCGCCAAGGACAGCCTCGGCACCCGGGACATGGAGGGCCGGGCGTTCCACGAGCCCACCCAGGAGCTGTCCTTCGTCCGCAACCTCTCCGGCGGCCGGTTCACCGCGCTGCTGGTGCCCACCGCGGTGCACGGCCGGGAGCGCTGGCAGCTCTTCGCGCACAACGACGCCACCGGGCGGATCGACGGCTTCAGCGTCGAGCGCGGCCGCGACGGCCTGTTCAACACCCAGGGCTCGCAGGCCTGGACCAGCCCCGACGAGCGCTACCGCGACGCCGTCCACGAATCCGCCCCCGGCAGCTGCCCGTTCACCGGCCGGCCGCTGGTACCTGTGGTGAGCGGGAGCGGCCACGCCGAGACGGCCCTGCGCTTCGACGGCGCCGACGACGTGGCCGAGCTTCCGGGCACCGCCCTCCAGCTCGCCGACTCCGACTTCACGGTGGAGTTCTGGGCCAGGCGCACCGCGACCGGCGGCCGCGAGGACTTCCTGGTCGGGCACGGCGCCGCCGCCGGTGCCCGGTTGCGCAGCCTGCACATCGGCTTCCGCTCGGACGACACCTTCGCCTTCGCCTTCTACGCCGACGACCTGAACACCGCTCAGCGCACCACCGACACCGACTGGCACCACTGGGCCTGCGTCTTCGTCCGCGCCACCCGCGAGCAGATCGTCTACCGCGACGGCGTCGAACTCGGCCGCCGGACCACCGAGATGCCGTACGCCGGTCTCGGCCCGCTGACCCTGGGGCGCGCCCTCGGCTCGTACGGCCGCGCCGAGCTGGACGAGGTCCGGGTCTGGAACCGCCCCCGCGGCGGCGAGGAGATCGCCGCCGACCGCAACCGCCGCCTGATCGGCAACGAGCCGGGTCTGGCCGTCTACTACCGCTTCGACGAGGGCCTGGGCGACAAGCTGTACGACCAGACCGACAACGCCCGGCACGCCGCCCTGCGCGGCGGTCCGGCCTGGATCACCTCCGAGGCCCCGATCGGCGAGAACCCCGGGGTGCGCCGCGACAGCTTCGCCCTCACCGGGCGCCGCGTGGTCTCCGGTCTCTCCGCCGTACTGCACCACCAGCAGGAGACCGCGCCCGCCGGGTACGACGGCACGGCCAGGCCCGTCAAGCGCCAGGCCCGGGTGCTGCTCGCCTGCGCCACCGGCGGGCCCGACCCGGTGAGCGGCCAGGCCACCGACGAGGCCTACCTCGCCACCCTCGACCTGGGCGTCGGGCGGGACGGCCGCCTGGCCGAGATCCCGGACCAGCTGACCCTGCCGGTGCTCGCCGCCCCCGAGTCCAGCGGCACCGTGGACGCGGTCGGCGACCTGGACGCCCAGGTGGCCCGGCTGGTCCGGGACGTGGCCGGCTCCGAGGCGGAGATCACCCGCCTCCAGCAGGAGACGGCCGAGATCCCGGAGCTGGAGCGCCGGCGCGCCGCGCTGAGGGCCGGCCAGGAGGACGATCCCACCCTCTGGCGCTACCGGCTGCGCTTCAAGCTGCCCAAGGACGGCAAGGACCAGTACCTCGCGGTGGAGAGCGACCGCAGGGACGCGACGGCCCCGCTGATCCGCACCGCCAACCGGACGGCCGCCTCCGCGCTGTGGACCTTCGAGCCCACCGGCACCAACCTCAACGGCGTCACCTGCTACTTCCTGCGGAACGTCAACTCCGGTCTGGACATGAACCTCTCCGGCGGCAAGACCGACAACGACACCCCGCTGATCCAGTACCGCCGGGAGGCCGACAACGACGCCACCCACTTCGCGCTGGACACCTGGAACGGCCGCGGCCTGGTGGTCCGCCGCAGCGGGAAGCTGGTCGCCGCCCGGGACAGCCAGGGCGACCGCATCGTGCAGTACGACTACGGGACGGCGAACGCCTCCGGCGAGGGCGTCGTCGTCCTGGAGCGGGACGGCGCCTCCGGCAGGCCCGGAGCCACCGCCGACCAGCGGAACCAGGAGATCCTGGAGCTCGACAACCGGCTGCTGACCCTCGCCGGCAAGCAGGAGGCGCTCGGCCGCCACCGCCGCGACCTGCCGGCCCGCCAGGCCCTGCTGGCCGCCAAGCGGGAGGAACTGGGCCGGCTCACCGGCGGGGTGCGCGGCTCCGACGACATCGCCCTCCCGATGCCCCGGCTCGCCGTGGACCGCACCGGGCTCAGCAGCTCCGGCGCGCTGCTCGCCTTCGCCCGCGGCGCCGACCGCCCGTTCCTGCTGGACAGCGCCACCGGCAGCGTGGTGCTCTACTTCCGGGGCGCCAACGGCCAGTTCTTCGCCGGCTACTACGACGCCCAGGTGCTGCGCTCCTCCCGGCAGCTGGCCTCCGGCGGCACGGCGGTGGCCTTCACCGCCCGCGACGCGGCCACCGACCTGGCCACCGTGGAGATCACCGTCGGGGCCGGGGACAACCCGGCGCAGGTCAGCCTGACCATCAGCCAGGACGGGCAGAGCGAGCAGTGGTCCCACCTGCCCCGGCGGGCCGAGGACTTCGCCGCCGTGGTCAACGGCGCCGCCGAACAGCCCGTGCCGATCGGCACCGTGCTGCGGATCGACGGCGACGTGGTGCAGTTCAGCGAGGGCACCCTCGCCCCGCTCACCGGCCCCGGTTTCGTCACCGTCGGCGGCCACGGCTTCCGTTTCGAGGGCAGCCACCCCACCGGCAGCAAGTCGCTGCGGCTGGGCGCGGGCGCGGACCCGACCCTGCTGAAGCCGGGCATGAGCGTGCTGCGGGTGCGCTACGACCACCGCTGGTCCACCGACTCCCGGCCCGGTGTGGCGCTCTCCGCGGGCTCCCGGCTGGTCACCGTCGACCCCGGCACCCTGGCCGAGATCCCGGTCGGCACCGCCGCCGATCTGCTGCGCGGCCACGGCGGCCGCTGGCGCGCCGACATGCCGGGCCGCGCCTACGCCTTCGACGGCCGGGGGCGATTCCTCTCCCTGCCCGCCGAACAGCCGGCCAGGGCCGCCACCCCCGGCGACCTCACCGTGGAGGCCTGGGTCAACCCCGAGCGGGTCGAGGGCCCGGTGCGTGTGGTGCACGCCAACGCCGGGGACACTCCGTACGGTCTGGGACTGCTCGGCGGCCCCGCCGCCTCCGCGCTGGCCTACGACGGGGTGAGCGCCGCCGCCGTGGTGCCCGGCGCCTTCGGGTTCGGCGACGGCGACTTCACCGTCGAGTTCTGGGCCCGCCGCACCGCCGTCGACGAACGCTCGCACTTCGTCCTGGGGCACAGCGGTGACCAGGGGCGCAACAACGAGAGCCTGCACATCGGGTTCCGCGACAACGGCAAGTTCACCTTCGCCTTCTACGGCGACGACCTGGACACCACCCAGCGGTTCGGCGACACCCAGTGGCACCACTGGGCCTGCGTCTTCGAGCGCGGCACCCGCCAGCAGGTGGTCTACCGGGACGGCCAGGAGATCGCCCGCCGCACCGCGAGCGCCCCCTACCAGGGCCAGGGGCGGCTCTCCCTCGCCCAGGTGCCCTTCCAGCCCACCGGATTCGCCTCCGTCCAGGTGGACGAGGTCAGGCTCTGGTCCCGGGCGCGCGGCGGCGACGACCTGCGCGCCGCGATGAAGCGCCGGCTCACCGGCGCCGAGACCGGACTGCTCGGCTACTGGGTCCACTCCGCCCCGGCGCCCGGCGCGCAGCCCGTCCTGACCGACCGCTCCGGCAACAAGCGGCACGCCGAACTGCGCGGCAGGCCGGGCCCGGTGCCCGCGCTGTCGCCGATCGAGAACGGCCGCTACTGGGCCGTCGCCACCGTCGGCGACCGCCGGGTGGTCAGCCGGGAGACCTTCCCGCTGCGCGAGTGGAGCCACTTCGCCGCCGCCTACCAGCAGTCCTGGGCCGTCCAGCTGGACGGCGAGGCCTACCTGGAGGTCGCCGACGACGACGCCCTGGACATCGCCGACGACCTGACGCTGGAGGTGTTCGCCCGTCTGGAGCGGCTCGGCGAGACCCAGGGTCTGCTCTCCAAGGGCCGGATGACCGACGGCGCGGGCGGCAGCGTCCCCTACCGGCTGGCGGTGCTGCCGGACGGCCGGCTGGAGTTCGCCTTCGAGGAGCCGGACGGCCGGGCCGTGCGCTTCACCTCCACCGAGGGCGTCAAGGCCGGGACGTTCCACCGGATCGCGGTGGTCCGCAAGAGCGGGCGCTCGATGCAGGAGCAGAAGGGCACCCGCCAGATCAGCGCGGTGGGGGCCGACGGCAAGCCGGTCACCCAGAGCGTGGAACTGGTCGAGTCGGTCACCGTCCGCGAATGGCAGGACATCCGCTTCCACCTGGACGGCCGGGAGATCGGCGCGGCCCGCTACGAAGGTCCGGGCCCGCGCGGCAACGACGCGCCGCTGGAGCTCGGCCGGGCCCGCGAAGGCTCCGTCGTCCAGCGGTTGACCGGTGTGCTCGCCGAGGTCCGGATCTGGGGCGCCGCCCGCGATGCCGCCCGGCTCGGCACCCCCGTCACCGCCCGCGACCGGGGTCTGGTCGCGCACTGGCGTTTCGAGGAGAACGCCGGTGGCACGGCGGCCGATGCCACCGGATCGCACCCCGCCCGGCTGCGCGGCGCCCGCTGGGTGCGCAACCCCGACCCGCGCGGCAGCGTCTTCCGGCTCTACCGCAACGGCGTCGCGGTGGCCTGCGACCCGGCCGGCGACCCGGGCGCCCCCGACACCGCCGCCTTCGCCGACGCCGGCGACGCCCAGCTCAGCCTTGGTGCGCTGCTCAAGGGCGGCAAGGCCACCGAGTCCTTCAACGGCGTTCTGGAGGAGGTGCGGATCTGGCGCACCGCCCGCACCCACGAGCAGCTGCTGGACAACCTCTTCACCCGGCTCAAGGGGGAGAAGGAGGACCTGGTCGCCTACTGGCCGTTCGACCGGGACTCCACCGAACCGGATGTCGCCCAGGTCCGCGACGACGGCCTGCGCGGCAACCACCTGCGCCTCGGTGCCGAGGCGACCCGTCCGCGCACGGTCCTCTCCAGCGCGCCGGTCTCCACCGACACCGCGCAGGTCCGCTCGGCGCTGGCCGGGATGCGCACCCCGTTCCACGAGACCGTCACCGCCGCCCCGGCGGTGGCCGAGTACGCCGACATGCAGTACGGCGCCCGCGGCGAGGCGTTCGGTGTCCTCAAGCGCGCCTACAGCTATCTGCGGGACGGACGCTGGCACCTGGTCACCGGTTACAAGGTCGGCGAGCTGGTGAGCGAGTGGGTCAGTCAGATCCAGTTCGACCCGCAGCTCGTCGGCTACGTGGAGGGCGCGCCGCCGGTGCCCTCGGAGAACCTCACCGCCGGGCTCACCGACCCCGGCAGCGACACCTTCGAGGGGGCCTCCTCGGTCCAGCTGACCGAGGCCGAGCAGGTGGTGCGTTCGCTGTCGTCGGCCAAGGAGCGCAGCGTGGACGCCGCCTTCGGCTTCGCCCTGTCCAACGAGGTGGACGTCGACATCTGGATGATCACCGCCCCGCTCGGCTTCGGCATCGCCAAGGCCATCGCCAAGGGCGGGGTCTCCGCGGGCGTGCGAGGCAACCTGGAGTTCTCCAACAGCTGGGCCGAGGAGACCTCCGTCTCCCAGGGCGAGAACACCGCCCGCACCACCAAGGTCTCGCTCACCGGCCACTGGGAGGACCCGGGCCGGCTCCTCAACCCCACCACCGGCCGCCGCTACGTCCCGGCCAACACCGGCTTCGCCGTGGTGCAGTCGCAGACCGCCGACGTCTTCGCCCTGCGCCTGGCGCACAGCGGGGCACTGGTGGCCTACCGCATCCAGCCGAACCCGGACATCCCCAGGGACTGGAACGTCATCCCGTTCCCGATCAACCCCCGCTACACCAAGCAGGGCACCCTGGACGGCACCGTCGGCTTCAACGAACGCGGCAAGGTCGCCGACCCCGACTACCAGGGCACCCGTGAGCGGGGCGAGTACAGCTACTTCAAGCCCCGCGAGGCGTACGCGCTCAAGCGCCGCATCCAGCGTGACCAGCAGCGCCTGCACAGCTACTACGACACCGTCTCCACCGAGACCCACGCCCCGGACCCGACCGCGCAGCGGGCCGGACGGGTGCTCGGCGGCGCGATCGGCGCCGACGCCTCCCCGGCCCAGCGGCGGGAGACCACGGGCAGCGCCACCGGCCAGGGCTTCTCCCGCCGGGACCTGGTCAACACCTACGTCTGGACGGCCGCCGGCGGCTTCTTCGCCGAGACCACCGAGACCACCGACGTGGTCAGCGAGACCACCGCGGGCTCCTACTCCCTGTCGGGCTCGGTCGGCACCTCGATCGGCACCTCCTTCCGGATCGCCGGCATCGGCATCGGCGCCCAGCTGGACGCCTCCGTCGGCGGCGGGATGACCGCCACCCGGGCCCGCGGCAAGGAGGCCACCCGTTCCTTCGGACTGAACGTGGAAGTCGCCCCCGCCGGCGACCTCCAGCGCTACGACCAGGACCGCAAGCCCGTCTTCGACCAGGACGGGCAACCCGTCAAGGTCCCCGGCAAGGTGGACGCCTACCGCTTCCTCAGCTTCTACCTGGGCGAGGACAGCGAGCACTTCGACACCTTCTTCCACAAGGTGGTCGACCCGCGCTGGCTGGAGAACGGCGGCGACCCCGACGCGGCGGCGCTGCGCCAGGCCCGCCAGTCGGACCGCAAGCCGCCGTGCTGGCGGGTGCTGCACCGGGTCACCTTCGTCAGCCGGGTGCTGCCCGCGGTGCCTCCGGCCGGGGCTCCGGCGCTGGAGAAGGCCATGCACGACGTGGACGTGGAGAGCAACTACGAACTCGTCCGCCGTCTGGACCCGTATGTGAAGGGCGCCGCCACCGGCCTGCCCGAGCTGGCCGAGGCCACCCGCGCCGCCCTCGCCGCCCAGCTGCCCGAACTGCTGCCGCACGCGGCCGAGGTGATCAGCTTCCTCGCGCAGTACTACGGCGTGGAGGGCTGAGCACCTCCGGTGTGCGGTCCCGGGGCGCCCCCGCGGACCCCGGGACCGCACACCGGTACGAGCGCCCCCTGCGAGCGGGCCCCGCAGCCCGTCCTGGCCCCGCGCCCGAATCCGGCGGCCGGTCGCGCCACCCCTCCCCCGCTCCCCGTGCGCCTGCTGTGCGCCCGTGTTCCTGTGGAACGCTACCCGGACCACTGTCACTCCCTGTGCCAGCAAGGCGAGTTGAGGAGTCCGCATGCCACACGGTCACGAGCCGCAGGCCGGCCACACCGATCCGTCCCTCTACCGCACCCCCGCCGAGGCGATCGCCGCGCCACCGGAGAAGCTGGCGTACGTCGCCGGGTTCGACCGGTCCGCGCAGCGGCCGGACGCGCTGATCACCGTCGACACCGACCCGGACTCGCCGAGCTACGGCCGGGTGCTGAACTTCTCGGAACTGCCGGGGCTGGGCGACGAACTGCACCACTTCGGCTGGAACGCCTGCTCCAGCGCGCTCGCGCACGCCTGCCACGAGAACCCGGAGCGGCGCTACCTGCTGCTGCCCGGGCTGCGCTCGTCCCGGCTGCATGTGATGGACATCCGGCCGGACCCGGTGCGGCCCCGGCTGGTCAAGACCGTCCAGGCCGAGGAGCTGGCGGCCAGAGCGGGCTACTCGCGTCCGCACACGCTGCACTGCGGGCCGGACGGCGTGTTCCTCTCCTGCCTCGGCGGGGCGGCGGGCGCGAACGGCCCGGACGGCTCGGACGGTTCCGACGGGCCGGGCGGGGTGGCGCTGCTCGACCACACCACCTTCGACGTGCTGCGCGCGTGGGAGACGGAGCGCGGGCCGCAGCACTTCGCCTACGACGTGTGGTGGCACCTGGGGACCAACGTGGGCATCACCAGCGAGTGGGGAACCCCGTGGATGGTCGAGGACGGGGTCGTCCCGGAGCTGCTGCTGGGCCGCAAGTACGGGCACGCGCTGCACTTCTGGGAGCTGGACTCGGGGCGCCACCTCCAGCGGATCGACCTCGGTGACCAGTACCAGATGGTGCTGGAGCTGCGGCCGGCCCACGACCCGCAGGCCGAGTGGGGGTTCGCCGGGGTGGTAACCAACGTCGAGGACCTCTCCTCCTCGGTCTGGCTCTGGTACCGGGACGGCGCGGCGTTCACCGCGCGCAAGGTGATCGACATTCCGGCCGAGCCGGCGAAGGCCGAGGACCTGCCGCCGGCCCTGCAGCCCTTCGGAGCCGTGCCACCGCTGGTGACCGACATCAACCTGTCGGTGGACGACCGCTGGCTGTACGTCTCGGCCTGGGGCACCGGCGAGCTGTTCCAGTACGACGTGTCGGACCCGTTCCACCCGCGGCTGGCGGGCTCGGTACGACTCGGCGGGGTGACGGCCAGGACGCCGCACCCGGCCGAGCCCGGACGCCCGCTGAGCGGCGGGCCGCAGATGGTCGAGATCAGCCGGGACGGACGGCGGCTCTACCTCACCAACTCGCTGTACGGCTCGTGGGACGACCAGTTCTACCCGGACGGCATCGAGCCGTGGATCATCAAGCTGGACGCCGACACCGACGCGGGCGGGCTCTCGGTCGACCACCGCTTCTTCCCGCACGGCGACGAGTTCCGGGGCCTGCGGGTGCACCAGACCCACCTCGCGGGCGGCGACGCCTCCTCGGACTCGTACTGCTACCGGTAACAAACCCTCGGCGCCGCGGCGGCTCGCCGCGCGGGTGCGTCAGACCCGCCCCAGCACCGGGTCGTGGTGGACGTGCGCGGCGGGCAGGCCGGCGGCGACCAGGCGGGTGCGGACCTCGTCCACCATCCCGGCCGGGCCGCTGACGCAGGCGAGGTGGTCCGCCCAGTCGCCGCTGTGGCTCACCGCGTCGGCGAGCCGTGAGCCCCCGCCCGGGCGGGGGCCGCCGTCGGCGACCGGGATCAGCTCCAACCAGGGCTTGCGGCCGACCAGTTCGGAGAGGTCCGGCCAGTCGTACAGATCGGCCCGGTCCCGGGCGCCGACGAACAGATGGACCCGGCGGCCACGCGGGCGGTGCTCGACCAGCTCCTCGACGATCGCCTTCATCGGGGCGAGCCCGGTGCCGCCGGCCACCAGCAGCAGATCGCGGGTGTCGTCCTCGGGCATCAGCGTGCCGCGCGGCGGGCCCAGGCGCAGCTCGTCGCCGACGGCGGTGCGCTCGACCAGTGCCTCGCTGACCCCGCCCGGGCCGGTGCGGCGGACGTGGAACTCCACCTCGTTGTCCTCGCGCGGGGCGCAGCCCATCGAGTACTGCCGCCAGGTGTGCGGGAGCCGCGGGTGCTCCACGGTGCCGTACTGGCCGGCCCGGTAGGGGTAGGGCTCGCCGGTCCGCACGCGCAGCACGGCCAGGTCGGGGCGGCGGCGTTCGTGGCCGACCACGACCGCGTGCCAGTACGGGGGTTCGGTGAGCGCGGACTCGGCGCCGACCACCATCGCCCGGACGGCGAAGCGCAGCATCCGGATCCAGGCGGCCTCCAGGCCATCGCTCCACCGGGCGCCGGCGCGGTGGCGGATCGCCTGGCACAACGCTTCCTCGAAGGCCTCGTAGTGGACCGGGCGGACGCCCAGTTTGCGGTGGTCGCGGCCGAGCTGGCTGAGGGTGGCGGCGAGCTGGGCGGGGCGGTCGAGGTGATCGATCAGGTGGTTGAACATCCGTTCCAGATGGGTCTGCTGGAACTCCATGGACTCGGGGAAGAGCGAGCGCAGGTAGGGCCGGCGCCGGAACATGAACGCGTAGAGGTGGTCGATCAGGTCGGCGAGCGGGGTCACCAGCCCGAGGGTGTCCAGGATCAGCCGCTGGTCGGCGGCCGCGTCGAAGCCGTCCGGGTAGCCGCCCTGCGGTCCGGCCGGGTCGCCGGTGGGGCCGGCGGGCGCCGACTGGTCCGGCCCGGTCTGGAAGGACGACGCCGGCGCGAGGATCTGCCGGCGAAGGCGCATGGCGTGGTGGCGCGCGATCAACCGGTCGTACTCGGTGGTGGTGCTGGTGATCTCCATGGCCAGCAGCCTAACCATTCATCAGACACCTTCTGGAAAGCGGATGTTCATGTTCGCCGTCCACTTCCGGACCGGTTCCGGGCAGGGTCGGGCCCTGGGGCTGACAGGTCCAGTAAACGGCCGCCCGCACCGCCCGGAGAAGGGCCGGTGGTCCCGGGAAGACCGGGACCACCGGCCCAACGGGGGGCTCGTGGTGAGGACCCACGGCCCCTTGGGGGCGGGCCGGCGGAGGCCGCCGCCCGGTACGGCGCCCCGCCGCCGGTGCTCTCCCATCACCGGCGGCGGGGCGCCGCGTCGGGTTCCGGCCCGCGTCGCCCGCCGGGGCCGGGTGACGCCGGGGCCGGAGCTCAGGCCCTGGCCGGCGGCCCCACCTCGGCCGGTCCGGCGGTCTTGCCGCGCGCGGCGCGCCGAAGCCGGCGGCGGCGCGGGGGCTGGTCGGGCAGCCAGCCGAAGGCCAGGCAGCTGCCGACCACACCGATGAGCATGCCGAGCAGGAAGCCGCCCAGGTTGGAGGTCATCCAGCTGGCCAGCGAGCTCAGCACGGCGAGGACCGAGTAGAACAGCCGCTGGGCCGGGTTGAACAGGATCAGCGCGCCGCAGACCACCATCAGGGCCGGTACCAGGTAGCCGGTCAGCCCCTGCATCCCGATGTGCAGGACGACGGGCAGCGGGGCCCGCAAGGTGAAGAGGATCTCGGCGCCGCCCAGCAGCACCAGCAGACCGCCCCAGAACGGCCGCCGGCCCCGCCAGCCACGCCAGCCCGTTCGGCCGGCCGGGGCCCCAGCGGACGCCGGGGCCCCGGGCTCGACGGCCACCGGCTCGACGGCCTCGGCACCGGCGACACCCGGCACGGTGGCGCTCGGCACGACAGCGCTCGGCACGGCGGCTTCAGGCACGACGGCTTCGGGCACGGCGGCGTCAGGCACCGGAACCACCGGCTCGACGGCCTCGGCCGCACCGGGCACCGCGCCGTCGGGTACGGGATCGGACACCGTCAGCAGCCCTCCGAGCTGAAGCTCAGCCGCAGGTTGGGCAGCCTGAACGCCCCTGCGGTGGTGGCATAGTTGTGCTGGCGCAGGTTGTGGACGGTGACGGTGTCGGCCTGCTGCCCGAACACACCCGGCAGGCCCTTGACCCCGGCCTTGGTGTAGGTGCTGGCGTCGCCGCCGATCTCGATGTTGGTGAACGACGCGTCACCGGAGAACAGGTCCGAGTCGGTGGTGAGGTCGGTGGCGGTGACGGGGGTGCCCGCGTCGCCGGCCTTGATCAGCAGGTTGATGCCGCCGAGGTCGACGCTCTGGCAGAGCTTGGTGAGCGAGGCGTTCTTGATCGCCGAGACCGCGACCAGGACCTGCCCGCCGGTGTCCCCGGCGTTCGGGCTGTCGTCGATCATGTGGTCCAGGCTGCCGAACTGTTCGAAGCCCACACCGTCGAGGCTGTCGGCGGTGACGGTGAACGGCATTCCGGAGATGGAGAACTGGGCGGCGAGTACACCCTGCGCGGTGAGGGTCATCAGCACGGCGCCGGCAACGACGGCGGGTACCGCCATCAGGGCCGTACGCCGCAGCCGGACCCGGCCTCTGGACCCGGCAGGTGTCCCGGCGGGCGTCCCGGCGGTTTCGGGCGTGGGGGCTGCGTCCTCGGACGTGGCCATGTGTGCTCCCTCGATGAGTGGGATGGGCAGGCACTGGCACGTTGTCCTGGCGCGGACAGCGTTCTGCGGGCCCGACCGGTTCGGACGCCCCTCGGCAGCGGGGCGGGCCGGACGGACCGCAGTTGGGTAACTGGGAAGCTACTGCCCGGTATCCGACGGGTCAATACGGGTGCACGAAGGATCATCGTCCGCCGACGGCACCGCCCAGCCGCCGGGCGGCCTCGGCCGGCCCGAGGAAGGTCGCCAGGCAGAACAGACTCAAGGCCGGTAGCAGATCAGGGAGTTCATCCGTCCGGTCGGCATCGATGCGGCGGTGGAGCGCGCTGTAGACACCGCCGACCACCGCATCCACCAACGCCTCCACCGGTACCCCGCCCGGAGGTTGTGGCACCTCGGCGAAGAACGCCCGGAATCGGGTGAGGAGTTGGTCGCGCTCGCGACGCCCGGCCGGGCCGACGGCGTCGATCTCGATCACCGCCATGGTGGCGAACGCCGGTACGCCGGCGAGCAGGTAGAGCATCGCGCGCAGCGCCTCACGGATGCCGGAGCACCAGTCGGGCGCCGCCGCGAAGGCGGCCGCCATCCGCCGGATCACCACACCGGTGCCGTGCCGGTGGGCGGCCAGGAAGGCATCCTCCTTGCCGCTGAACAGCTCGTAGAAGACCGGCCTGGTCACCCCGGCGGCGCGGCAGATGTCGCTCACCGTGGCGCGCTGGTAGCCGTGTTCGGCGACGGTGTGGACCAGGCCGTCGAGCAGGCGCTCCCGCTGGGTGGCGGCGACCACGTCCGGCGGCAGCCGGCTCGGGCCTCGCTTGATCGACCGGGCCGGGTCACGCCCGGTGCGGGCACCGGGCAGCAGCGGCGTCCCGTCACTCCGGACGGTGTTCAGGTCCATGGCCAACTCCTGTTCTCTGCCTTGACATTGAAGCAGGGGCTGGTTTACAACACTCGCAGGTTTCCAATCGGACGGCGACGAGCCGCCGGAAACCTCCACGCGTTCCGGCTGTTCAGTACGGCGAACGCATACCCGGCGGTGGCAGCCGTCGACGTGCACCCCCACCGCACTCCCCGCACCACCTCGCACCTCTCTGCACCTTCCTGCACCTTCCTGCACCGCCAGCACCTTCTCGCCGTACGGGCGGGCCCGTGGCGCCGGGCCCGCCGAGTCGCCGTCCACCGTGCCGCACGCCCAACGCCCGTCCGGCGCACGAACGACGCACGAACGACGCACACCCGCACCGCACCCGCCGTGCTCACGTCGTGCTCACGTCGGCGCGCCCCCCGCCCACGTCCGCGCGCACCTCCACGCGTTCCGGCGGGCACCCCACCCGGCTCCTCACGGAGAGAGGCACACCCTCATGCGCATCCGCCGCACCCTCGGTACCGCAGCCCTGGCCGCCGTGGCCCTGGCCACCGCCGCCGTCACCCCCGCCCAGGCCGCCGGCTCCGCCGTGCTGACCTACGGCGGTGCCGGCTCGGCCGGAACCGACGTCCCCGTCGGCGACGTCCTCAGCGCCAACCTGGTCCCCGGCACCTACGCCAGCTTCTACTCCAGCGCGACCGGGACGAGCGGCATCAAGTGCGCCGGCTCCTCCTTCTCCGCGACCGTCACCGCCAACCCGGCCGCGCCGGGCGTCGCCACCGAGCAGCTCAACAGCCAGACCTTCGCCTCCTGCACGTCCAACGTGCTCGGCCTCACCGGCGTGCAGAGCATCACGGTCAACAACCTGCCGTTCACCAACTCGGTGAGCGACGCCGCGGGCAACCCCGTGACGCTCAGCCCGTCCAGCGCGGCCGCGCCGATCCAGACCACCATGGTGCTGAACACCATCCTCGGCACCATCACCTGCGTCTACCGCGCGCCCGGCAGCCTCTCCGGCACCACCAACAACACCGGCAACACCATCGGCTTCGCCTCCCAGGCCTTCAGCAAGTACTCCGGCCCCAGCACCTGCTTCGCCGCCGGCTACTTCACCGCCACCTACGGGCAAGTCCTCGACATCTCCCGCCCGGGCAACCCGCCCATCTGGGTCAACTGACCCTCCCCGGAAAGCGGTAGCGGACCGAAACGGACCGAGCGGCGGGGGGGGGGGGGGGCGGCGGGCGGCCCGCGCCGGGCGGGGGGGGCGGGGCCCCCGCCCCCCCCCCCCCCCCCCCCCCGCCCCCCCCCCCCCCCCCCCCCCCCCCCCCCGGCGCCCCCCCCCCCCCCCGGGGGAGGGCCGCTAC